>WTJV01000041.1 GCA_011524725.1 Amoebophilaceae bacterium
AAAGGACCCGCCTAGGGGATTAGGGCGTGAGCTTGGCGCTGCGTCAGGCGCAAAGAGAGGCACTGTCTGAGCACACCGCAGGTGTGCGAGTTTGGCTCGTCTGCGCCTAAGAGCAAGCCAAGGTAGGCCGTTTCCCTGAGCGGTGACTTTTTTCGGTTCCTTTTTGTGTGGTAGACAAAAAGGAACGCCCGCCCGGCGAGGGCAAATCACGTATACTTCGCTGAGTACTGTGCTTGGAAGTGAGTTGTTAAGGCTCAACTAACTGGTCGCCCTTTAAGAACTCATTGTATCTTGTGGAGAATATCGGAGTCGAACCGATGACCTTCTGCGTGCAAAGCAGACGCTCTAGCCAGCTGAGCTAATTCCCCATATGAATCGAGTGGTACTTCCTGCTCACGCACAACAGCCTATGCGAGTAAAGCAGAGGGAGACAAATATAACCTTTCTATCGTTTACTAGCAGCACCCATGACTCGCGTCCCCATACTCAGCTCGGTAAGTACTACGAAACATGCGAAGTAGTCAAATATTGGTAAAAAGCCATAACAGTCTCCATCCCTTTAAAGAAGTTAGTCAATCCGAAGTGCTCGTTGGGTGAATGAACTGCATCTGAATCAAGGCCAAAGCCCATAAGCACACTATCACAGCCTAGGCTTTCCTGCAGTTTTGATACAATCGGAATACTACCCCCATCCCTAGTACGCAAGGGACGTTGGTCCCAAACTTCCTCAAAAGCTTTTTCAGCAGCCTGTAAGACTACCGAGTCCTTGTTAATGACTACTGCATTGCTTCCAGCATGCACTACCTTGACGTTAACCTTCACGCTCTCAGGAGCCATGGTCGACAAGTAATCGGTGAATTGTTGTACGATGGTTGCAGAATCTTGATGCGGTACTAGTCGCATAGAAAGCTTGGCATAGGCCTTCGAGGGCAAAACCGTTTTGCCGCCCTCTCCGGTATACCCTCCCCAAATACCATTGATGTCCAAGGAAGGTCTTATCCCAATACGCTCTAGCGTGCTATAGCCCTGCTCGCCCAGTACAGCGGCTATGCCAAGCGATTCCTGATACTCAGAGAGTGAGAAGGGAGTCTGAGCGATGACGTCTCGCTCCTGCTGAGATAAGATCTCTACCCGGTCATAAAAGCCAGGAATAGTAATACGGCGGTGTTCATCGTGCAGTGAAGCCATCATCTGACAGAGTAGGTGGATAGGGTTGCCCACCGCACCCCCATAGGCCCCAGAGTGTAGGTCCCTGTTAGGTCCCGTAACCTCTACTTCCAAATAAACGATTCCTCGAAGTCCTATGGTAAGCGAAGGTTGTGCTAAAGAAATCAGCGTAGTATCAGAGACAAGTACAACGTCTGCCTGGAGCAACGCATGATTTTCCTTATCTTGGAGAAACTGAGTAAGGCCCTGCGAACCGCTTTCTTCTTCGCCTTCGATCAGAAACTTTACATTGCACGGTAGCTGCTGAGTGGCCAATAAGGTCTCTAGGGCTTTGATATGCATGTATACCTGGCCTTTATCATCAGAAGCCCCCCTAGCATAAATCTTATCTTCTTTGATGACGGGTTCAAAAGGCGGCGTATTCCAAAGTTCATAAGGCTCTGCGGGCTGAACATCATAGTGCCCATATACCAGCACGGTAGGAAGATCTTTGTCGACCACCGTTTCGCCGTAAACCAAGGGGTAGCCTACTGTTTCGATTAATCTAGCTTGATCGGCACCGGCCTCTAGAATTTTTTCCTTGACAAATGCAGCCGCCTTACGCATATCTTCGGCGTACTCCTTAGAGGTGCTGATGGAAGGGATACGTAAGAAATGCTTTAATTCATCTAAAAACCTATGCTTATGGGTTGAGATGTACCGTTCTGTAGTCAACATAGCCATAAAGTACCGTTCTTTTTTGTCGCTGGTCAACGCCGGCGTAAAGTTATTAATTCTTAGGGAAAGCCAATAGCTAGTGCATACTAGGGGATTGTAGCAGCAAAGTGCTCAGCAGATTTATCGAAATGGGGAATAGCGGATAGCCACCGGTACCCACCTGATACATGATCTGACTGCCAGCAAAAATGTTCTAGGCCGTTAGTCACCACTAACAGCGGGGCCTTGAAATGGGCATTATAGCGCCCTATCTGGCCCCAAATTTCTTGTTTACTAATCGCCACATGGGGCGCCTTGCACTCTACAAGCATGAAGGGCTGGCCGCAACGGTTATACAATACGATATCAGGCCTATACCGGAGAGCATAATAAGGCACCCCCTTCTCCACCCGAACCAAAGCCTTGGGGTAGGCAAGGTGATCTACGAGGTAATGTAAAAAATGCTGTCTTACCCATTCTTCGGGCGTTAGCTTCACGTACTTCCTACGAACTACATCAAAAATTTGATATCCTGCCCTGGAGGTCTGTATTTTGCAGGCAAAATGGGGAAGATTGAGTAACTGCATGGGGCAATTTACAGTTTATGGGTCTTCTTGTCTAATCGTGATATATTCGAATGCGTATACGCAATTTGGGTGAGCATGGCATCCGCTCTGACATTCGTGATGTCATATAGGAGTTTATTTAGCATTAAGCCGTGTGGATAGAGAATTTTTTGCATAAAAGCATCGTGCGCCTATGACCTTACACCAAGATGGCTCATGCAAGCATGAGCCATGCTAGAAATCCTTATTTTTGGCTTTCAATCAATAATGGTACTTTGAGATTCAAAAATACACTTTCTAGTCGGCTAGTGCACCGTTATCAGCTCGTCATTCGCGACGGAGGAAGTTTGGCAGAGAGGGTTACTTTTAGTTTCAGTTATGCAAGACTTATCTCTCTAGGGGCTTTTGTGCTGAGCGTGCTACTCATGTGTAGCCTCGCGTTGGCTACGACCATCCTGAACAGATGGCTGAATCCCGCTTATGTGGAGCAAGAAAACAGAGAAAAGCTCATTCAACTAGCCCAAGAAGTAGATATACTCGAGGAGCAGACCGCACAACAAAAGCAGTTTATTGAACTCTTACAGCGCATTATCGCGGGTAAGGAGCCGCCTGCTAGTGAGCTGCGTGCATTAGGTAAAGAGTAGATCGTTGACCCGCATAGCAAAGACTTTATTCGTACTGATCGGCATAGCGTAACATTGTTGAAAAGTTGATAATTTTGTTGGGAGAATTCTGAGGAGGGTAGGCAATGACTAACATCGACAATCTAGGAGCTATGCGGGTGGCGTTGTATTGACACTTCATGCAGTAGCGATAGAGAAAGCGTAAAAAGCCGACTGTTTCATTATTTTGAGTCATAATATTATGTTTAGTAGCGCCAAAAAAGAAATTAACCAAAAGGAACTGAGCAGCTCTAGTAACATCATTGGCAAAGGAACGAACGTAGAAGGCAGCTTAAATACATCGGGCAATTTGCGCGTAGAAGGCAGGGTGAATGGGGATATACAAACAAAAGCGAAAGCGGTATTAGGGGATACCTCTGTTGTGGAAGGGAGTATTATTGCGCAGAATGCAGAGATCGGTGGTAAAGTGCATGGCACCATCAAGGTATCAGGACTATTGACTTTAAAGGCTACTGCTGTTGTTGAAGGAAACATTACGGCTAGCAAACTGGTGTTTGAAGCAGGGGCCCGATTCGACGGTAAGTGCAGTATGGGCACCTCGCTAGAAAATACTAAGGTTGCGCAGCCTATAACGCACAAAAAAGATAGTAGCCCCCTTGAACGCGGTGCACAACAAGTCATACTCGCCAAAAAAGGGGGCTAAGTCGTTTAGCAGCTATACCCAATCACGCTTTCATATGATGGTCATCATGGGCGCAGGTGTAGGGCTAGGTAGCAGGCCTTATATCCACTTTCAGGCCTTCTTTCTGATTATTCTGCGTATCTTTAGTATCCATCAGTACTGCCTATGCAGTTGATGCTATCATAAAAAGTGTTTCCTATCATCATTCTTATGGCACGTGTAGGCACTTGATATCCTAAAGTTATTGCGTTTAACTTATGGTGTATCTCAAATCCAACAGAACATAGCATATGAATTACCTGGGTATAGATTATCTCATCGTTTATGCTTTTTTATTAATCACTCTCATCATTGGGCTTCGGGCGGGAAGAGGCATCAAGAATATGCGGGAGTACGTGCTGGCCAATAAATCTTTTGGGACCGTTGCCTTAACCCTGACCTATTTAGCTACCAACATTGCGGGAGCGAGCATATTTAATATTACAGGCATCATAGTTGACAAAGGCATCATTATTACTGCAGCCTTGCTTGTATTAATGTTACTGTTCCTGTTTGAGGCTTTTTTTATAGCGCCCCATGCAGCTAAGTTTAAAGATTGTCTTACGATGGGGGACTTGGTCGGACACTTCTACGGACCTACCAGCAAGCTCATAGCCGGGTGCTTGGGGCTCCTAACCTCATTCTGTATTGCCGCCATGGAGCTGAGTATGCTTGGAGAAGTCGGCGCTTCTTTGATGGGCTGGTCCAGGGAGTGGACCATTGCCCTCGGGGGGCTGGGACTAGCGCTTTATGCCATGCATGGAGGCATCAAGTCAGTAACAGCCACCGATGTGTTTCAATTACTAGTCTTACTTATTGGTATTCCAATCTTGGCCATGCGTGCGTTGGAAGCAGCCGGTGGCATGCAGCAAGTTATTGCCCACGTACCCCCAGAGAAACTACAGATTATCCAAAACCCAGAGCTTAAAAAATACCTGGCCATGGCACTCATATGGCTACTTCCCTTGGGTACTATAGACCCAGCAGTTATTCAACGCATGTTGATGGGGCGTTCAGGCAAGGCGCTGCGTACGCAGTACTTACTCGTTGCCGGATTCGATCCTTCTCTGCAACTCACCTTGCTCTTGATTGGACTTGCTGGCATGATACTCTACCCACACGTAGAAGGACTGCAACTCGTACCCCATATGGTCCATCACCTGCTGCCTGTCGGCATAAAAGGCCTTTTGATGGCAGGGTTGCTCGGCGTAGTCATGTCTACGATCGATTCGTATCTGCATGTCATGGGGTTGACAGCGATTCATGATGTGTGGCAGTCTTTGTTGAAAAAGCAGGTAGATGATGCCACCGAAGTACGGTATACACGCTACGCAACCCTTGTACTGAGCTTGGTGGCTATCATTGTGGTGGCCCTGTTACAAAACAAGAATTACCTAGGATTTATGATATTGTCCTTGGAACTCAGTGGCCCCTTACTGATGTTTCCATTGTTTGCCGGTATGATGGGACTAAAGGTAACCCAACGAGACTTCTATACAGCTTTCGGGGCTACGCTCCTGGTATTTCTTGTAGCCAAGTTTGGGATCTTTAAGGAGGAAGATCATTTTGTGGCGTTGTCGAGCGCTTTGGCCAACGGTATTACCTTTTTTGGTGTTCATGTCTACCGACATGGTGGCTTGGCTATTATCCAACCCGCTACATCTAAAGAAACAATATGGCAACCAAAAACAACAAGCCTGCTCAACAGGGCAAAGCATTGGCTGACCCACCCCGCACACATCATTGCTTACTCCCAAACCAAAATACAACAGTACGGGGCTGCTTATGCACCGTTCGGTCTTTTTTGCTGCTTGAACTTTATTTTTCCCTACTTCATGTGGGGACATACGATGCATGCCATGCATGATCTGATGTTGTATCTACGCGTCTTAGGTGCTGTAGCCTGTGGTTTGTTGATTGTCAAAGACAAATGGCCTACGTCCTTGTTACCTTACCTGCCGACCTTCTGGCATCTGACACTCCTATTCTGCTTACCCTTTACCAGTACTGTGATGTTCTTGATTACGCAAGGGAGTGTAGAGTGGCTCATCAATGTGGCCATTACCATTATGTTCCTAATTATCTTGGTAGACTGGGTGAGCTTTATCATTCTCACAGGGCTAGGGGTGTTTTTAGGAATCTTCTTTCACCAAATCGTGGTGGGACCTATCAGTATTCAACTCGATTTTAGTACTGGGTATTTGCTGGTGTACCAAGTTGTTTTCGCCACCCTCATTGGTCTACTCTTTGCACGCAGGAAACAAAAAAGTTTTGATACCCTAGACAGCCAGCGGAAAAGATTGGCCAGAGAAAATCAAAAAGCACAAGAGGGAATCCTCGAGGCTACTGAAGAAAAGTTTCAGGTGGTGGACTTACTGAGAAAAGCGGGTATCGAAGAGCTAGGTAGCGTGGCACACCTGAGTCAAAAACTTCTAGCAATGAGCCAGCAAAAAGGTAACAACGAATTTAGGTCTTTGGCGCAACAGCTCAACAACAAGCTGACTCCCATGGCCCTGAAATTGGATAAGTTCAGTCATAGAGCCACTGGGTTCTTGCTCCTAGAGGGTGTAGAGTGGGTAGCCGTTGACAAGTTTTTACAGGCACTACGGCAGGAGATCTATACCAAGGGTCACAAGCTCAAGATAGTCCTACGCACTCAACGAAAAACGATACAGTGTGATGTAGAGAAGATGAGGGAAGTCTTGGTTAATAGCTATTCCTTGATACAAGCAGTGGCCGGAGGAGAAACGGCCACCCTGCTAGGAATAGAAGATACCCAACTAGGCTATCCACTAGATGCAAAGACAGAAAAGTATACCAAGCAGGTAGACGCTCTACGGTTTACTATCACCACTGCATCTGACCTGCCTAAGCTAGAAGAGCTGTACAGGTCGCAAATGGGTGAGGAAATTAGGATTAAGCCTGAAGCAGCAACTGGGCTACCTCTATGGGCTAACGAGCGGATTGTGAAAGCACATTATGGCTACAGCAGCACAACCAGTGAAGGTAAGGATCTTAATCTAGTTTATGTCATTCCTGTCGATATCCGAGCGGTACGCTCCAAAGACATGGATATCCCGCAGATGAAGCTGGGGGCAGAATGGCCACGCGCTGATGAATCCTACCCAGGCGCACAGGAACAGGAGCAAGCATTGATCCATGCCGTCAAGGTGAGGTCAAAAGCCGATCTCAACCTAGTCGAGAAAGCCATCGATTTGATTAAAGATTATCACGGCCCCGTGATGCGTAAGTCTGGTGAACCTTTTTATCTCCACCCAATCGCTGTAGCCCAAATTGTCCTAGAGTATAACGTTGATGAAGCCACTATATTGGGAGCCCTCTTGCATGATACCGTAGAAGATACTCCCCTAACCCTAGAGCAGATAGCATTGCTGTTTAATAAAAAAGTAAGCAACATTGTGGGCGGAGTCACACACATGGAAAGTAATGAAGAGACCAATTACAAAGTACTGCTCTCGCACCCTGAAAACATCCATCGACTCCTAGAGACAGAAGACCCGCGGGTATTGTATGTAAAGCTCGCCGACCGTATGCACAACATGCGCACCATCGAGGCAAAACCCTATGCCAGCCAACACAGAACAGCTGAAGAGACCCTGCTCTTCTTTGTACCTTTGGCTAAGTACTTAGGACTTACAGAAGCTGCCGAGGAACTCAAAGACAGAAGCTTTGGTGTGTTACAGAAACGCCCATCTCAGTAATAAGAAAAATAGCTATAACTAGAGCAATGTAGGGCAACAGTCCACACATTCCTTCTTGTTGGGCATCCGTCTAAAATTTCTAAACAAGGCAGAATTTGAAATAACACACACATTAAGTAATTTGCTGCTATTGTTGAATAGGCAAGTATGTCGAAGTCATAGCGTGGACTATGCGGTTAATATTACTAAAGTGATACTCCATAAAAAGGAATGTACCCAAATCGGCTCTGCAATCTACAAGTTCGTTTTCATAGTTGCCTTGCTCACCGCGCCTCAAGTATGGGCTACAGAAACGCCCCAAGAGGACGATTTCGTTATGCACCACGTTGAGGATGCACACGAATGGCACTTTGCTACGATTGGCCGTACCCGTATCACGCTTCCCCTCCCTGTGATTATTTACGCTCCGGGGGACGGCTTACAAATATTTTCCTCCAGCCGTTTCAAAGACGAAAATCATCAGTATGTACCTTACAACGGCTATATAATCAATGACCATGGTAAGATTGTTGCACTAGACCAAGAACAGGTATTGTATGATCTATCATTGACCAAAAACATAGCAGCCATGCTGGTCAGCGTATTGATTTTACTAGCTATTTTCCTAAGAGCTGCCCAAAACTACAAGCGAAAGCCACAAGCAACCCCACGGGGTTTCTGGGCGTTATTAGAGCTGCTCATTTGCTTTGTTAGGGACGAAATAGCGATACCTAACCTTGGGAAAAGTGCATATAAGCGATTTATGCCTTATCTACTCAGCATGTTCTTTTTTATCTGGCTCAACAACTTACTCGGCCTGTTGCCTGGGGCTGCCAACGTCACAGGCAACATATCTATTACCTTGGTCCTTGCTTTATTCACTTTTGTGATGACTAACTTCAATGGCAACAAACAGTACTGGGCTCATGTGTTGCGGGCGCCGGGTGTGCCGCGATGGCTCGTCCCTATCATGTTTCCTGTAGAGCTGTTAGGCCTTTTTACTAAGCCCTTTGCACTCATGATCCGACTATTTGCCAACATTACCTCAGGGCATATCATCTTGCTCAGCATCATTGGTCTCATATTTATCTTGAAGTCTACATGGGTGGGGCTTATCAGTGTGCCTTTTGGTGCTTTTATGTTTTTGCTCAAGCTACTGGTCGCTTTCCTCCAAGCGTATATATTTACGCTACTTTCGGCCATCTATTTGGGGGCAGCCGTAGACAGCCACGAAGAGGCAGTCAATACCTAATGTTTCTATGTATCAATCTTAAATAATAAAGTATATGCCGACGACAATGTTATTGCTCAACACAAATATCGCACTGATAGGCGCAGGGATGGGTGCTGGTTTAGTTACCCTGGCTGCTGCTTATGGCATTGGAAAAATAGGGACTGCAGCCCTGGAAGCCATTGCTAGACAGCCAGAAGCTAGTAATAAAGTCCAAACAGCCATGATCATTGCTGCTGCCCTCATTGAAGGGGTTGCCTTGTTTGGTGTTTTAATTTGTCTATTGATTGCTACCAGGTAATCTATCCATGGCAAAGGCAAGGATATTGAAGCATACTGATCTCAAGTAGGATTTCCTATGAATTTGATAACGCCTGACTTTGGACTGATCTTCTGGCAGACGGTGACACTGCTCACCGTATTGCTGGTCTTAAGTAGATTTGCCTGGAGGCCTATTCTCAATACTATCCAGGAGCGTGAAAGAAGTATTGAAGAAGCATTACAGGCTGCTAAGACAGCCAAAGAGCTAGTAGCACGTGTGCAAGCCGATCAAGAGGTACTGCTTAGAAAAGCCCACATAGAGCGAACCAAGGTTATCGAGGAAGCTAGAGAAACCCAAAAGGTGATTATCAATGCAGCTAAGGTAGAAGCTGAGCAGGTACGTGAAAAAATGATCGAAGAGACGAGAGAGCGTCTGGCAAAAGAACAAGAAGCTGCGCTGAACACATTAAGAAGTACGGTAGCTACATTGGCTATACAGATTGCCGAGAAATTGCTACAGAGCGAGCTAAGTCAGCAGAACGCACAAGAAGCATTCTTACAGCAGCTTATTAAGGAGGCTCGTTGGGGAGAATTTGGGACCTGAAGACTCCCACCCATAGGCTGCTGGCTGACAATCCATAAGCCTTCGTGACGCTAGCGCTTTTCTTGTAAGTATTGATGGAGAAATGATTGTATAAATTATAGCTCAGACTACGCAATGCAAAGAATTGCCCACAAGTACGCAAAAGTCTTACTCCAGTTAGCAGTAGAGGATAATGTACTAGCATATGTGCATGCAGATATGTGCTATCTGGGTCGGATATGCACGGATAACAAGCGCTTGGTCGCTACGCTCAGAGATCCAACCATCGAGCATGGCAAGAAGCTATCCATACTTCAGGCCATCTTTCAGAATGAGGTGAATGACCTTACGCTTAGCTTCTTGGCTATGGTCATGCAAAAGCATAGAGCGGCGCTGCTACCTACTATAGTACAAGCCTTTCTTATGCAACATGACCAATACCGAGGTATTAAAAAAGCGCAAGTTGCTACCACATTTCCACTCTCTGACCGGTTTTCTTTGCAATTACAACGTATCGCACAACAAATAGCCCCGTGCCGGCAAGTTATATTTGAGCAAACCGTGGACCCCACCCTCATAGGAGGGTACATACTACAAGTAGACGATATACTACTAGATCGAAGCTTACGCAAACAGCTGTTCATGCTGCAAAAGAACTACGTGGCATCGGCAGATTAAAAAGTGACTTATAAACATCAAATACATTGAATAACTAGATTACCCAATGCGTATACGACCCGACGAAGTAGCTGACATACTCAAAGAACAGCTGATTGGCCTGAAAACGACCAGTGAATTAGAAGAAGTAGGCACTGTCCTACAAGTAGGAGACGGCGTAGCTCGTGCTTATGGACTAACAAGAGTGCAAGCTGGTGAGTTGGTAGAATTTGAAAATGGCCGCAAAGGCCTGGCACTCAACCTAGAAGAAGACAGTGTGGGTATTGTAGTGCTAGGTAGTACCCAGGGCCTTCAAGAAGGTGATACGGTCAAAAGAACAAAACGTATCGGTGCTATTAACGTAGGAGATGGACTGCTAGGTCGTGTAGTGGATACCTTGGGGGAGCCTATTGATGGACATGGCCCCATTGAAGGAGCATTGTTTGAGATGCCACTAGAAAGAAAAGCACCGGGTGTCATCTACCGGCAGCCTGTTAATGAGCCACTGCAAACGGGCATCAAAGCCATTGATGCCATGATTCCTATTGGAAGAGGACAAAGAGAGCTTATCATCGGTGACAGACAAACGGGCAAAACAACGATAGCACTGGACACGATTATCAATCAACGAGGTGCCTATGAACAAGGTAATCCTATTTATTGTATTTATGTGGCTATAGGACAAAAAGCTTCTAGCGTGGCTAGTGTAGTAGCAACCCTGGAAAAGCACGGCGCTATGCCATATACCACGGTTGTAGCAGCGACTGCTGCGCAGTCTGCTGCACTTCAATTTTATGCCCCCTTTGCAGGAGCTGCTATCGGAGAGTACTTCAGGGACACAGGCAGGCCAGCACTCATCATCTACGATGATTTATCCAAACAAGCAGTGGCTTATAGAGAAGTTTCCCTCCTCCTAAAAAGACCTCCAGGCCGAGAAGCCTACCCGGGTGATGTATTCTATCTGCACTCAAGACTTTTAGAAAGAGCGGCTAAGATCAATAACAACGATGCCATCGCCCAAAAGATGAATGATCTTCCTCCCTCACTCCAAGGTCAAGTAAAAGGAGGAGGTTCTTTAACAGCCTTACCGATCATCGAGACACAAGCTGGTGATGTTTCCTCCTATATACCCACCAATGTTATCTCGATTACCGATGGACAGATATTTTTAGAAAGTAATCTATTCAATGCGGGCATCCGCCCTGCAATTAATGTAGGGATTTCTGTATCGCGTGTTGGAGGCGCTGCACAAATAAAGTCGATGAAAAAAGTAGCGGGCACCTTGAAACTGGATCAAGCACAATTCCGTGAGTTAGAAGCTTTTTCCAGATTTGGCTCTGATCTGGATGTAGCTACACAAAGAACTATTGATAGAGGGCGTAAGAACCAAGAAGTACTCAAACAAGCCCAGTATTCTCCAGCACCGGTAGAGCAGCAGATAGCTGCCCTCTATGCTTCTACCAAGGGATACTTAGATAAAGTACCCGACAGCAATGTTAAAGACTTTGAAAAGACATACATGGAACTTTTGACAGCGCAACATGAAGAAACCTTAGGTAAAATTGCTACGGGCGACTGGAGCAACGAGGTCACTTCGGTTTTGACTGCAGAGGCCAAAACGCTAATACAGCAATACCACCAAGAGCAAGACTAGTTGTGCTCATGAGCACGCTAGTCCAATACGCTAAGTACTTACAAAAGAGTAGCTCTCTGTAAACTCGATTTTGTACCTTCCTTATGCCCAACATCAAAGAAGTAGCTAGTCGCATTAGTTCCGTTACTGCCACCCAGCAGATTACCCAAGCCATGAAAATGGTAGCCGCGGCTAGATTCAATAAAGCACAACAGCAAGTTCTACAAATACGGCCTTATGCGGAACAACTTACGGCTATCTTAGAAAATGTGATCGCCGCCAATACAAAGAAGCAGCGCGCTCAAAGAAGCTACCTAACGGAACGCCCAGTAAAGAATTTGCTACTGGTTGTGATGAGTTCAGATAGGGGGCTTTGTGGTGCTTTCAATAGCAAAGTCTTGAAAACAGCGCTCAGCTATAGCCAATCACCAGCCTGTCATCAGGAGTCAGTACAGGTAACCATACTACCTATTGGTGGCAAAGCTCTTTCTTTTTTTGAGAAAAGGAAAGCTAGACTCATTGAGGAGTATATCTCTCTTTCCCATCACTTAAATTTTGAACAAACTAGCTCGGTTGTCGCTTTTCTGACGGAGGCTTTTCTGCAACGCACTTACGATCAGATTGTATTGGTCTACAATGCATTTCATAGTGCCGCCACTTATACGCCGATAGCAGAACAGCTGCTACCTATCAAGAGGCATACTACGGATACTCCCAGTGGAGAAACGCAAAGCGATTACATCTACGAACCATCTCCGGCAGACCTAATAGATAAGCTCATACCACGTGTCCTACAAACTCAATTCTACAAAGCCCAACTAGAATCGAATGCCGCTGAGCATGGTGCTCGCATGACCACTATGAACAAAGCAACGGATAATGCAGTGACGCTATTAAAAGAGCTGAAACTTACATATAATAGAACCCGCCAAGCGGTCATTACACAAGAAATCTCTGAGATTGTGACTGGGGCAAACGAACTAGCAATCTGACCTGTGTGGTGATTTTACCTTCATAGCACCAGATCATTACAAAAACTGCCAAAAAATGCGCCCATGGCTCCCCAAAAGCCTGAAAGCGCATTTTGCGATAGTCTCGTATAGTATATTAGTTGAGCCTAACAACTCATTTCTAAATTGAGTACTCAGCGAGGCATACGTGGTTTGCCCTCGCCGGGCAGGCGTTCCTTTTTGTCTACCACACAAAAAGGAACCGAAAAAAGTCACCGCTGAGGGAATCGGGCTACCTTGGCTTGCTCTTAGGCGCAGACGAGGCAAATTCACACACCTTCGGCGTGCTCAGACAGTGCCTCTCTTTGCCGCCTGACGTAACGCCAAGCTCACGCCCTAACCCCCTAGACGGGTCCCTTTGAATAGCACAGCATAACGTGCCCGTGCCGTAAGCCGAGAAGTTATCGCCTCGGTGGAGGGCGCGTTTAGAAATCCGCTTGCGCAATGCAAAATTGCCGCCTTGGTGCAGAGCACGTCAAGAAATCCGCAGCCATAGGCCGTTAAGGAGCATCTACTGTTTGAGGGCCGGAGGACCGAGTTTCGATGATCTAGGCCGAAGGCCAGGATTTTAGTGCTCGCAACCACAGCGACTGATTTTTTTGCCTACTCCTTGCATCTAAGGAAAAAAGTAGGGACCCACCGGCTAGGTGATTCTCATTCTCTGAAAGGTTTTGAAGGGGAATTACGCTTCTCTTGCGCTTTTTGCTACCCTATTTTTGAGATAAATGAAAAATTGTCTCGCCTAGCGCTTAATATTCGATGAATCCCCCTTTTCTTAAGGCTCGACTAGTTATGATCTTTAATTTTACTAGAGTGAGAATTTGATGCCTGAGTTAGTAGCAGTATAGCAGCCTTAATATTATCAGGTAGCAGATAATCATTTCTAGGATAGGGACCTATCTCAGATCCTGGATATCTTGCCTTGACGGAATCTATCTGCTCTGGTATTTTCTTTTCTATTGCTGGTTTATCATCTATCAATATCCTTGTTATTTGCACGTCCTGTTTCTTATTTGCTTCTTCACACGTGTATGCATGAAAATATTTGTACTTTGTCCCTAGAAAGAATTTCAATAAACTAGCGCAGTGGGGGCAATTCTTTCTACTACAGCCCATACCGATAACGTGAGAATATTGTATTGGAGGCATTTTTTGATGCATACGTTCAAGCAAAAAGCTTATAAACTGTGCTTCTGCATGTCCTTTCCGAATACTTCTTACAGTATAATTGAGATCACCTGCTCTAGCACGCATTCTAGAGGCGAGCTGACCTTTTACATTATGGAATACTATCTTGTGTACATACCCTTCTAGATCCTTAAGAAGCACACATAGACAAGTGATGTATTCGCCTTGCCCACTGATATTGGCTATCTCGTAAGCATCTAACGCTAGGTTGCTGCATAACTGTTGAGTATTTTTTCGCAGCTCTGTTTCGTCATACTCCCAGTCTTCCTGCTTTAGCAAACATCCTACCTTATCTTTGTTGTCCTTGGGAGCAAATTTCTTACTTCTTTTCTTATCCTTTATAGAAGATCTTATGATTCTTCTGTTTTTTTATTTTTGTTCCGCTGTGCTTTCAGTTTCGTCATCCGTGTCAGGAAAATTTCCCTTTTTTATATTCTTATCAGGCAATAAAACTGTCACTGAATCTTCAACAGTTTTCGGTGAGTCATAATCTTCTAGAGCTTGAGTAAGATCAACATGCTCTTCTACTGCACCCGCCGGTTGTGCTGACGTTTCAAATTTTTCCAGCATTGCTTTTACACCAATTCCATATAGGGTAGCACTACAGGCTGGGTAATTTAAAAGTGCGGCGAGTAAGCAGAAACTAGCTACCCGAAGGTGTCTAACCATAACTATACGATAAGAAACTTATAATTCGGTTAATGCTCCGTAGCGTCTCTGCAACATAACAACTATATGCGCGTGTTCTGCTCGCTTTGCCTGCCTAATGGCGTTGCGAATGATTGCTTCCTCATCTTTTTGTCCAAAGACTTTTTCTAGATAGTATTCTACCATAGCCGAATTGCCAACCATAGCCGCTATGCTCATTAGGGGAATTTCTTTTTCCATTAATTGGTCGAGGCTGGCTCCTGCTTCTACTAGTAACTCAGCTACCTCCCGATTCATATCTTCTTGTACTCCTGAGGAGGCATACTGTAGTGTACTCGTTCCCTCATTGTCAGGACTATCAATCTTCTCCAGTTTACGATTCTTTTTATAAGCACTAACAAAGAGTTTTACCACCTCGGGGTAACCTCCATAAGCAGCAAACTGTAATGGCGTAGTACCACTGTCTGCTGTTTGGGCATCTATCTCAACCACAGACTCGTTGAGTAGTATTTCAACAGCCTGTGAGTTACCCTTAGCAGCTGCATAATGCAGAGGAGTACAAATAGGTTCCCAGTCTAGTCCACTGATCACTAGCTTGCTAGATTTTGTCAGATAGCCTTTCTTTTTCCCTTCCTGGATGAGTGCAGGGAGAGCTCTTGAGGTCTCGCCTTGGTATAGCACTGCTTCGTCATCTACCGCTTCTACAAACTCCTTGAACCAGCGTTTTAGGCCTTCTGATGATTTTTGATCCTTGTGCTCTTCTTTTTCAGCCTTCGTGAAAGTTTTCTTACCATTTTCATACTTTCTTCCTAGCACGTCAAGGGACCCATTAAAGGACCTAATAACACTTATCGTCGATATTGGCACCTCGATATCAGCCACAGGTGCGGTTCGATCCGTGGTTACAATATTTTCAGCTGAAAGCGGCGTGGTGGAAGAATTTTGTGATTCCTCTTGGGTGATGACGGGTACTTTATTTCCCTCTTCAGTCTCATGCGTTAATGCATCATATGGCCGCTTTAGACAAGACGACGTAAGCACTCCTGACTGAGCCGTACCTTCCTCTTCTCCTGTTACGTGCAAGTTATATTGGCAGCTATACAGTGTCAGGCCGATGAGCAGTGCTGTTTTCACATTATAGATATTGTGCTTAAGGTTTATCATCATAGCGACTAATAAGTAATAAAGGTCATATCTTTTTATCAAGTCACAATATAATTACAAATGAATGATTTTTCAATTTTGACAGCATGCTATGCCTATGATCCGCCTAGGTAGTGTCGTCACAGTATGAAGATTTAGTAAAAATCTTGTATTATGGGACTGTTTAATGTCTTTTTCTTTTGTCGAGTTTATTAAAAAAGTACGTATGAAAACTTCAAAATCCTATTAACGACATGATATATCCGATAAAGTTTGGGCAAAACTTGAGCCTATACTCCCGGGGCGTAAAGGATCCCGGGGCAGGAGGGCCCAAGATAATCGCCGATTTATTAACGATGTTTTTTGGATCTTGAGAACAGGCTCATCTTGGCGAAGCTTACCTGCCGATTATGGCGGTTGGAAAAATACGCACCGTCGTTTCTCCCGTTGGCGAGACAAAGGTAGGTGGGAGGCTATTATAGCATCTTTGGCCAATGAACCAGATCTTGAGTGGCTAAGCACAGATGCAACCCGCATCAAGGTACAATCCCGGGCAGCCGAGGACCAAAGCAGCAATGAAGCGATGAATCGGACAAAAGGGGGCTCAATACCAAACTACATTTAGCCGTAGATGCGGCAGGAAGGCCTCTACGGGCGATTATTACCGAAGGTAGCCATGCAGATTGCAAGCAGGCCTGCGCTTTGATAGCAGGGATGAAGGCCCAACACTTACTCGCAAATAAAGGTTATGATACTAATCAGGTACTACGTCAAGCTAAAGATCAAAAAATGCATGCAGTCATCCCACCCATGAAAACTAGGAAGCTACAGCGTGCCTACGACAAGGAGCAGCATAAATTACGTCATCAAGTGGAAAATGCTTTTTTACATCTAAAACGTTGGCGTAGAATAGCTACACGCTACGCTAAGCGGGCAAGTTCTTTCTTGGCGGCGATTCAGATACGATGTATTGCGCTATGGATTGGTATACTTTGACGGCACTACCTAGGCGGTAATGAGAAATACAAATTGCCGCCTTGGTGCAGAGCACGTCAAGAAATCCGCAGCCATAGGCCGTTAAGGAGCATCTACTGTTTGAGGGCCGGAGGACCGAGTTTCGATGATCTAGGCCGAAGGCCAGGATTTTAGTGCTCGCAACCACAGCGACTGATTTTTTTGCCTACTCCTTGCATCTAAGGAAAAAAGTAGGGACCCACCGGCTAGGTGATTCTCATTCTCTGAAAGGTTTTGAAGGGGAATTACGCTTCTCTTGCGCTTTTTGCTACCCTATTTTTGAGATAAATGAAAAATTGTCTCGCCTAGCGCTTAATATTCGATGAATTCCCCCTTTCTTAAGGGACAACTATATTAGCTGGGTGCTTAGTTGGGCCGGTCAACTCCCACATGCAATGCAATCATCAGGATCATCCAATGCACAAAGCATATCTACTTGTTGCTGTCGGGTCGTTGTGTCAGGCACTGGTATAGGCACTTCTTGTGCTTGTTTCTTTTGCACGGTAAACTTAATAGCATCTGCCGCAGCCTTAGTTCTTAGGTAGTACATACCCGTCTTCAGCCCTTTTTTCCATGCATAAAAGTGCATAGAAGTAAGCTTGCCGAAGTTGGGGTCTTGAATATGGATATTAAGGCTTTGACTTTGGCAGATGTAAGCTCCCCGATCTGCTGCCATATCGAGTATGGCTTTTTGTGGGATTTCCCAGACCGTTCTATAGAGCATTTTGATATCTTGAGGGATACCTTCTATATGCTGTATAGAGCCATTGCCCGCAATCAGCTCGTTCTTCATCTGATCGTTCCATAGACCTAACGCTATTAGGTCTTTAAGTAGGTGTTTGTTGACTACAATAAACTCTCCAGAAAGCACCCTTCGAGTATAGATATTAGCGGTGTACGGCTCAAAGCACTCATTATTCCCCAATATCTGTGAGGTCGAAGCCGTAGGCATAGGGGCGATTAACAAAGAGTTACGAGCTCCATACTCTTGTACCTCCACTCTAAGCTGCTCCCAATCCCACCGGCCAGAGTCAGGCGCTACCCCCCACATGTCAAACTGAAAAATGCCTTTGGAGAGTGGCGAACCAGCAAAGCTTTCGTAAGGACCATGCTGTTTAGCCAGATCTTTAGAAGCAGTCATCGCTGCGAAATAAAGCGTTTCAAAGATGTCTTTGTTCAGGTCTCGGGCCTCAGGAGAGTCAAAAGGCATGCGCAACCGTAGAAAAGTATCTGCCAAGCCTTGTACGCCAATGCCAATGGGTCGGTGCCTCAGGTTGGAGGTACGCGCTTCGGGCACAGGATAATAGTTAATATCAATGACTTTATTAAGGTTTTTGGCTACGATATAGGTAACATCGTACAACTTACGGTGATCGAACCGGCCTTCTGCATTAATAAACTTCGGCAAGGCAATAGAAGCTAAGTTACAGACAGCGACTTCATCGGGAGAAGTATACTCCATGATCTCGGTACACAGGTTGCTAGATTTGATGGTACCCAAGTTTTGCTGATTAGACTTTTGATTCGCTGCATCCTTATAGAGCATATACGGTGTACCTGTCTCCACTTGTGCTTCTAGGATCTCAAACCACAAATCTTGTGCTTTAACGGTCTTTCTAGCTCTACCTTCATGCTCATATTTACGATATAGCTTTTCAAATAATCCTCCATGACAATCCGCGAGACCAGGCGCTTCCTTAGGACAGAAGAGGGACCACTCTTCGTTATTCTCTACGCGCTGCATAAACAAGTCAGGAATCCATAGTGCATAAAACAGATCACGTGCACGTAACTCTTCTTTGCCATGGTTTTTCTTCAGATCCAAAAAAGCAAAGATATCAGCATGCCATGGCTCTAGGTAGATAGCAAAGCTCCCCTTGCGCCTACCACCGCCTTGGTCGACGTAACGCGCCGTCATATCAAAATTTCGGAGCATAGGTACAATGCCATTAGAGACCCCATTGGTGCCCTTAATGTAAGATCCTGTAGCTCGGATATTATGGATACTTAAACCAATACCTCCTGCAGCCTGAGATATCTGAGCACACTGCTTCAACGTATCGTAAATACCATTGATGCTATCTTCTTTCATCGTTAGTAAGAAACAAGAAGAAAGCTGAGGCTTGGGGGTTCCCGAATTGAATAGCGTAGGTGTGGCGTGTGTAAACCATTTTTCGGACATCAAGTGATACGTATCTATAGCAGCGTCAATATCGTCCTTATGAATACCCACCGCTACCCGCATGAGCATATGCTGCGGGCGTTCAGCCACTCTGCCATCGAGCTTCATGAGATACGAGCGCTCTAGTGTCCTAAAGCCAAAATAGTCATAGCCAAAGTCACGTGCGTAGTCAATAGTATTATCGAGCAAAGAAGCATGCTCTTTGATGACACCGTAGACTTCTTTGGCTATTAGCGATGCATTCTCTCCTGTTTTAGGGTCTATATAGGTGTATAGCCTTTTCATCGTATTTGAAAAAGACTGACTGGTGACCTTGTGTAGGTTAGATATGGCAATCCTGGCTGCTAAAATTGCATAATCTGGGTGTACACTTGTCATGGACGCAGTAACCTCTGCGGCCAGATTATCAAGTGCCACTGTAGTAACGCGATCATATATACCCGCAATCACCTTCTTGGCAATGTCTACGGGATTAATGTACGCCATGTCTAACCCATAGCAGAGTTTCTCAACCCTAGCAGTGATTTTATCAAACTTGACCGATTCTAGTCTTCCGTCTCTTTTTACAACAAGCATCGTGGAAAAAATTTATATCATAGATGAGTTACTTATCAGGCACGACTGGTACTAGAAATCTTCGTCTAAAGTAAACTTGGTAGTTGCTTTATCCGCTTCTCCTGTCATGACACCCGCTTTCTGGTACTCTCCTACTCGCTTCTCAAAGAAATTAGTCTTTCCTTGTAGCGAAATCATCTCCATAAAGTCAAATGGATTGGGTGCATGGTATACTTTAGGACATTGCAGTTCTACCAATAGCTTGTCGGCAACAAACTCAATGTACTGACTCATCAGGTCTGCATTCATGCCAATCAGCCGCACAGGAAGCGCATCGGTAACAAATTCTTTCTCAATAGCCACCGCATCGGTGATGATTTGCGTAACCCGCTCTACAGGCAACTTGTTGATGAGGTGATTGTTGTAAAGCAAGCAAGCAAAATCACAGTGCAGGCCTTCATCGCGAGAAATGAGTTCATTAGAAAAGCTTAGTCCAGGCATTAGGCCCCGTTTTTTTAGCCAAAAAATGGAACAAAAGCTTCCAGAGAAGAAGATACCCTCTACCGCTGCAAAGGCAATAAGGCGTTCGGCAAAGCTTGCATCGGCAATCCAACGCATAGCCCAATCTGCTTTTTTCTTCACACAGTCTAATGTCTCGATAGCGTTAAAGAGCTTATTACGCTCTGTTGTATCCTTGATATAGGTATCAATAAGCAGGGAATAAACCTCTGAGTGGATGTTCTCGATAGCAATTTGAAAGCCATAGAAAAATTTTGCCTCAGTGTACTGAACTTCTGCAACAAAATTCTCCGCCAGGTTTTCGTTAACAATACCATCGCTAGCAGCAAAAAAAGCCAGTACATGCGAAACAAAGTGTCTTTCTCCGTCATTTAGCTTCTCCCAATCCTTGAGATCTTGGCTCAAGTCGATTTCTTCTGCTGTCCAAAAGCTAGCTTCTGCTTGCTTATAGAATTTCCAGATGTCGTGATGCGCAATAGGAAACAATACAAACCTATTTTTATTCTCTCTTAAAATGGGCTCTTCTATCAAGTTGGGGCTATACTGCATATACGTTTTTTAGATTTAGATTTACTTAAATAAGTGCAATTTTTCTTGGAATAAATGAAAGCAGGGATACTCACTACCACTTTTCGTAGACAAGGTGCACTAATGCAGCCAAAATCCACAAATAGAGGTAGTAGTAATAGTGGCTACAAACCTAGCAAAGCCGCGTAAAAGGGCAAAGAGACTTAAAAGAAGATTAGAAAAGTACAATACATATATTCTTTTAATAGAAGCTTACGAGGTACACTGACAAAAATATTCAATTATTAGGAGTCGACAAGAAATAGCCCTCCGCTGGAAGCGCATAAATTTCGTTGGCCAACCAGAGAAAGAGACTCCCCCGTATGCTCTCAAAGGGATGTGTGTAGCGACACCTCGGCTACTGAGAAGATAGTTACGCACTGTTTAGTTTTATAGGCTTCGACAGGATTGAAAAATGTACGTTCAGGCTCATATAGAGCTATATGAATAGGCATTTTAGCGGGCTTTGTCATAGCCTCACTTCATGACTTTCTTGGTAGTATAGCCCCAGATATTTAACTTGCGGCTCTTTGGTACAAGGTTGGAGTGCTGGTTTGAACAAATCGAAGAGTCTTTTATAGTTATGTATGCTATTGTAGAGATCGCAGGAAAGCAGTTTAAGGTCACCCAAGATCAGCGGCTATATATCCCTCGGCTTAACCTAGAGGCAGGCAGTTTAGTCACCTTTGATAAGGTTTTGCTGCTGGAAGACGAGGGCAATGTAGCCGTAGGGGCTCCCACCGTCGCTGATGTGAAGGTGGTGGGCAAAGTACTCGACCATGTGCGGGGAGATAAAGTCATTGTCTTCAAAAAGAAAAGGAGAAAAGGCTATAAAAAAACCCAGGGACACCGGCAAGACTATACGAAAGTACTTATCGAAAATATTGTAAAATAGGCTATCATGGCACATAAGAAAGGCGCGGGAAGCTCGCGTAATGGGAGAGAGTCTGCGAGTCAACGGCTAGGAGTCAAGAAATTTGGAGGGCAGCAAGTTCTGGCAGGTAATATTATTGTGAGGCAAAGAGGAACCAAGCATCATCCGGCCGAAAATGTAGGATTGGGCAAAGACCATACCTTGTATGCGTTGGTAGATGGTACTGTGGTCTTCAAAAAGGGGCGCTATAATCGATCTTTTGTATCTGTAATATAAGGTTTAGTATTTTTTTAGTGCGTTTTTAAGGGCCTCATTGACTAACTATAGCAACGGACGAACTTCGTCAAAAACAAAATAATGGCAGTAAAAATAAGACTTGCAAGGAGAGGGCGAAAAAAACTGGCGCTCTACGACATCATCGTAGCGGATGCCCGCGCACCTAGAGATGGACGGTTTATTGAGAAATTAGGTAATTATAATCCTAATATTCATCCTGCTGCTGTCGTACTCAAGGAAGAGAATGCCCTAAAATGGCTCTTATGGGGAGCGCAGCCTACCAATACGGTGAGGACCATCTTATCTTCTCACGGCATCTTGCTTAAGAAACATCTTCAACTAGGTGTCCAGAAAGGCGCTATCACCCAAGCAGTAGCGGACACGAAGCTAACGGTCTGGCAGCAAGCCAAAGAAAGTCGATTAGCCAAGCAGGATAAAAAAGCGCCTGTAGATACTAGTCAGACGAGCGTTGGTACGGCATCGGCACCGAAAGACACACAAGCACCCGCCATATCACCGTCTGCGGACTAAGGAGGCATCTCTGCGTGGTCATCATACAACTGATTTTGGGGGATGTCTTAGATACCCCTTAGGAAAGACTAAAATCACTGCATAGGATGCATCCAAGCCTATTTTTATCGGAAAAATGAGATTCACCGAGATAGGTATCGGCAAAATATGCCAGCTCATAGAGCAACACAGCGTATCTGAATCGCCGCCAAGAAAGAGCTTGCCCGCTTAGCGTAACGTGCCGCTATCCCGCCCCAACACTTGAGGTGCAGAAAAGCATTTTTCGGATTTGCTATAACAAGGATAGTTGCTCATCTTCGATCTCAAAAAATAATATGCAAAAACTGCTTATCCAGCTTGATTAGAAAGAACGGCAGGGTGCGAAACCAACAACGTTACAAATGCAAAGATTGTGGCTTTAACTTCGTTCAGGGAGACAGTAGACAAAGCAAGGATATTGATAAGTAGTTGAGCCTTAACAACTCACTTCCAAGCACAGTACTCAGCGAAGTATACGTGA
>WTJV01000043.1 GCA_011524725.1 Amoebophilaceae bacterium
TCATTTTTTGCAAGATTTTGGAGGGGAATCACGTTTTTCTTGCGTTTTTTGCTAGCCATTTCAGAAAAAAATCGGATGAAAATCTGCCTAAACGCATCAGAATTCATGAAAATTATCTTTCTTAAGGGACAACTACGTAGTCTTGCTGAGCCTAACGTAGCTTGGGCTCGATACCTAGTTCCTGCAGCTGATCTTGCGCGATGGGGGCAGGTGCTTTGAGCATGACATCGCGACCTGCATTGTTCTTGGGGAAGGCAATAAAAGATCGAATCGATTCGCTATTTCCTAGCAACGAGCACAGCCGGTCTAGTCCCAAGGCAATTCCTCCATGTGGTGGGGCACCATATTCGAGGGCTTCTAGCAAGAAACCAAACTGCTGTTGTGCTTCTTCTGCGCTAAAGCCTAAAATATTCAGTATTTTTTCTTGCATGGCCCGGTTGTAGATACGCATAGAGCCTCCACCTACTTCTACCCCATTGATCACCAAGTCATAAGCGTCGGCGTGTACTGCTTCTGGTTCTTCCTCCAATAAAGAAATATCTGCCGGCCGGGGTGCTGTAAAAGGATGATGCCGTGCCTGGTAGCGTTGTGTTGTTAGATCCCATTCCAATAATGGGAAATCCACAATCCAGAGAGGAGCGAATTTCGCTGGGTCGCGCAAGCCCCGTTCATTCCCCATTTTCAAGCGTAGTGCGGACAAGGCTTGCCGTGTTGTCTGTGCCTCCCCAGCCAATACTAGTATCAGATCACCCGGTTGTGCGTTTAGCACTTCTCCCCACCTAGCGAGCTGTGTTTGGTCAAAGAACTTGTCTACAGAAGATTTGAAACTCCCGTCTGCGTTACATTTTACATAAACCAATCCGCTAGCCCCCACCTGAGGCTGCTTTACAAAGTCTGTCAATAGATCTAGCTGCTTTCGGGTATACCCGGAGCATCCCTGGGCGCAGATGCCTACCACAAGTACTGCATCATCAAACACGCGCAAGCCGTGTCCTTGTGCTAAATGGGTAAGTTCCACAAAAGGCATTCCAAAACGTAAATCAGGCTTATCTGTCCCGTATAGCTGCATCGCTGTGGCATAAGCCATACGTGGAAATGACGGCAGCTCGATCTGCTTGATATGCTGAAAAAGATATTTGGTAAGCCCTTCAAAAAGGGCCATAATCTCGTCTTGTGTCGTAAAAGATAGTTCGCAGTCAATTTGTGTAAACTCAGGCTGCCGATCTGTTCTCAAGTCTTCGTCTCTAAAGCACCGTGCCAGTTGGTAGTACCGATCAAAGCCTGCTACCATCAGCAACTGTTTGCAAGCCTGTGGCGACTGAGGCAGTGCATAGAACTGGCCTGGCTGTGTACGAGCAGGCACAACAAAGTCACGGGCGCCTTCTGGGGTAGACTTAATGAGTGTGGGGGTTTCGATCTCTAGAAACTGCTTCTGGTTGAGGTAAGCTCGGGTTTGCTGCATCACTTGGTGGCGGAGCATGAGGTTGCTTTGGAGCGGCGGGCGCCTCAGGTCTAGATAGCGATGTCGCATACGTAGCTCTTCGCCCCCGTCGGTATCAGGTTCTATAAGAAAAGGAGGTGTTTTGGCCGTGTTGAGTAGTTCCAGCGTTTGTACTTGTACCTCAATGTCTCCAGTAGATAGGCGTGGGTTGCGTTCCTTTCTTTCGCAGACTACCCCCTGTACCTTAACGACATATTCCCGTCCTAGTTCTTTAGTTTGTTGTAGGAGTGTCGAGGGGGCAGCCCCTTCCTCCAAGATCAGTTGCGTGATACCATATCGATCTCGTATGTCCAGCCACAACAGCTTGCCTTTGTCCCGAATGCCTTGTATCCACCCACAAAGAGACACGGTACATCCTACGTGTTCCAGTCGTAGCTCTCCGCATGTATGCGTTCTTGTCATCGCTATAATTATGATAGGCAAAGGTAGCTATGTGCATGCTATTGACAACGTGGGCCAGGATTCGTTGCCTCGCCGGCGAGGCCTTATTTTCTTGGGCGTGTTATATAAGGGACGCCCGCCCGGCGAGGATAAGTTGCGCCTACGGATTTCTTAATGCGCTCTCTACCCAGGCGACAATCTCTCAGTTCTCCTAGCCTGCGTTGCCCTGTTTTTCTTTGTACAATTTTAGTGCAATCGTTCTATTGTCCGGTCGTTGCGCTTGCATATTTAAAAATTATTTTCTTTCATTGAGCATGAGTTGATGGCCTAGCGTCAGGTCCGTGACCCTCAGCTTAGGTTGTGTTGTTTCACCCTCAAACCTATTTGTCTATGTTCTCGAGATTTCGTTTTGCCGCGTCTATTTTTCTGTTGATGGCTGTGCTATCGCATTGCCAGACTTCATGCAATTTATTGATGGTAGAGGAGGAAGACTCGTCCCTGTCTCCAATTTCTTTCCCAGGCTCGTCTACGTTATCAGTTCCCCCTAGTTCTGGCGGCGAGGTCCTTTCCTTGCAATCATCGTCGGGAGCACGAGTGCGATTTAGTCAGGAAGAAGAGGGTTGGTATGCAGCAACCCCGCAAGGAAGGTTGCCCGTGCACTCCCAGGCACAAGAGGGTGTTGGTTCGTATCTGTCCTGGCTTTCTGGTCAAGAAGATAGTGTAGTACGTTCTCGGGTGCACATGATCCCGAGTTCAGCAAGCCCGACGGGTGTGGCGAGTGTATATTTGGGGAAGTTAGGGTTGATGGGGGGGATGCCTAAGCATAAAAGTAAAGTGGAATGGATCCCGGGCCCCCACATGCAATTAAGCAGTGAAGACGTCTGTCGTGAGGTATACAACATCCCTGTAGGCTACCGTTATAAGGGCTACCGCATTAAGCCCGGCTCGGTGGTACAACGTGCGAGCTGCACAATCCGTTATGTAGAAGCGAATTCGGAGGAAGAGATCCAGCGTTTGATTGACACGCAAGGCGCGCGCGCTGTAGAGGGTACGTTATCCGCCGAGATACCGAATGTAGCGACGCTAGGCAGCATTGAGGGAGGCATTCGCCGTGCGCGATTGTCGAACCAACGTTTGGCTCAGAGTGCCCACTTCAAGCACGCGGCGTTGATCTTGTACGGGAAGACAAAGCGTAACAAGCTACTCCGCCCTGCGAGTAAGATAGAGATGACGTTGGAGGTCGCGGTGTTAGAGGCGACGCCTCCCTCGGTTCCCCAAGCGTCTCCCAGCTCCCTCCCTCTGTCTACGCCCCCCGCTTCTGATGCGACGTCTCACCTATCCTCACAGATCCATCGTATCGAATCCCAGTATGCCTCTCACGTAGCAGCGCAGGAATCGATCCAGCGTCAGCTTTCCGAAGAGCTCTCCCAAGCCTCTTCGGCACGTGCTAGCCTGGAGGCACAACTAGAAGCGCTTCGTGCGGCGAATGCGTCACTTTCGACAGAGAAGGAGAGCTTGTCGACGCAGCTGGCCTCTATGAAGCTATCGAGCCCTTCGAGCGAAGACACGGTTTCTGTGTCCTCGTTGGGTGATTCGTCGGCCCCTCCTGCGCCTCTTGTAAGCTCAGAGGCAGTACCAGTAGCGGTAGAGATTGTAGAGGAAAGCGCTCCGGTTCCGGTGGTAGATGCCCAAAGTACGGCGTTGTCCTCGGCAGCTCAGCTGATCCACTTCCGCAAGCAAGAAAATCCGTTGCTTCCCTTGAGCGCGGAAGAAAGCATCCAGCTGTTGAACATGTACATTGCAGAAGGGGTAGTGAATGCGCGTAAGCTGTCAGGTAGAGAAGCCATTGTGGTGATGGGAAATACGGGAGCAGGCAAGAGCACGTTCTTGAACTATCTGATGGGCTGTGAGATGACCACACAAGACCCAGAAGAACTGGGATTGGTGGGGCTAGACGACGAAGTGGTGGTCGTGCTTCCGCGTTCAGCGGGCGGCTCTTTGGATGAGATCATGCCGATTGGTCATGAGAAGAAATCGAAGACGTTTTTACCGCATATTGAGGAAGATCCGCGCCAAGAAGCCCCCTATGCTTATTGCGACTGCCCCGGCTTTCTGGACAATCGTTGGCCAGAGGTCAACCATCGCGAATGCGGTAAATATCCGCAGAGCGCTTCAAGAAGCCTCGAGCGTGCGCCTGTTAATCTTGATCAACTACGATACGCTGAAGGTAGATCGCGGCCGTGGTCTTTCGGACATGCTGAGGATCTGCACGCAGCTATTTGGGAGTAGCGAACAACTGAGCAAGCATAAGGAAAGTGTGCTGCTAGGGATCACGCACGTGCCTTTGAAGAAGCGTATGGACAAAGTTCGCAAGTTTCTGTTGCAAGACTCTCCGGCGGTGCTCACGAGTCTTACAGAGCGGATGTTCTTTTACGACCCATTGGATGCAGGTGGTGAAGATTTTTCGACCCGTGCGGGGTGCCGTTCGTTGATAGGAAGTTTGAAGCCCTTGCAAGATGCAGGCAAGCTATTCCATACGGTGTTGACGGATAGTGATGAGCGGAAGCTTCGCGAGCTTACGGAGTGCCAGTGCGAGGAGCTAGAAGGCCATCTGTCGCGTTACGACTACGCGTCTGCTTCCACGAGCTGGCAGCTACTACAGCGCCTGAGAGTGATCGACAACCTTTCGGTAGATCGCCTGCTTCAGAGCAGCCGCCTGCGCGTGGTAGACCATCTCACACGCCTGGAGATGGACTACCAGCGGAGCTGCCATTTCCATGACTTTGCTCGTGCGGAGCGTATCCTGGGCTACCTGGGAGGGTTGAATAACCACTTTTCCGCATCAGAGGTAGAGTTAGACCTTCCAGACCTTGAAGAGCTACGTGCGTACCTGGGCCTGTGTAAGGAACGTGCCGAAGAGGCCAAGCGCGAGCGAGAGGAGCGCGCGGCAGAGCGTCAGCGAGCCGCTGCGGACAAGCAGCAGCTGCTTGAGATCCTAGAGCGCCAGCGTCAAGAGACAGCCCTTCAGCTTCAGCAGATGCAAGAGAAGCACGCCCTGCAGCAAGCGAAGTTGTCGGAGGAGCTTCGCGCAAGCCAAGCGCAGCATGTGGAGAATGCGCAACGCATGAAAGCCGAGTATGACGCCCTGATCCGCCAGAAGGAAGAAGCACTGTCTTTAGTACAAAACCTGAATGTAGAAGAGAAGCGCCGCTTGGAGTCGGAGAAGGCGGATCTATCTCGAGAGTACGAGTCGAAGCTAGCGTCAGAGCGCCGTGCTTATGCAGCATCGGAATCGCAGTACAAGGCTCAGCTCTCGGCGGCCCAGCAGCAACAGCAGGCAAGTGAGGCGGTGCTAACGTCTACGATGACAGCGTTATCGCACCAGCACGCGAGCGAGACGGCGCAGTTGGCGTCGTTGCGTATCCCAGAGGAAGCGTTCGGGGCGAAAGCATGGAAAGAGTACTTCGGTGTGGAGGTAGATAGCGAGCCTGCGTTGCCGCGTAACATCGAGGCTATATTGAACAAAAAGGCGCCGTTTACCTTAGATGGTGAAACGACCCCTCAGCGCATACGCGACAATCACT
>WTJV01000016.1 GCA_011524725.1 Amoebophilaceae bacterium
CAATCGCGCGGCGGCGATTGGCTGCTCCTGTAATCTTTCGCTCGGCGGCGACAGGAATATAGTAATATAAGCTCTCATGCGGCGATGAGTTCACACGTGTGATACAGCACACGTGTAACTGTGGAACTATTTCCACTTCGTATCATATTCATTGGATTTCTCACACACCCCCAGTTGGTGTAGTTTCACAACGAAACCAACTTCGCAGCAAGCACTTGATTTCTAGAGATATCAAGTGGAGCCATGGCAGCTCTGCTTATTTCCATGTAATGCTGTCGAGCTCTTTCCCGACGTTAAAATCAATGCTTAACTCACCGCTCGTGCAGATGTTATTCAGCTGTTCATATAGGTGTAAGTTGCGTTTGGTGAGCGCGTCTGCCACATTCAAGTGTCCTGGTATCCATCGCAACGTGTCCAAGTCTCCAGACTCAAAGCTGTTTCTTATACGCTCGACAGTTTGCCTAAGCCTGAAATCTCTGCCTTCGTGCAAAGAGGTAATTGTATCATATAAAGCGTGCGAGTCAACTTGTAACTTATGCTTCAGGCGTGTAGAGGAAAAGATGGAGTTGTAAGCGGACTTTAGATAATAACCGCGGTCATCTGCGTCAGCAGCGGCAAGGATCTCGGCCCCATAAGAGGAGTAGCATACCCTTCTCTGTTTGTTGCTTGTCCAGTCGATGGGATGAAATATAGTCTCGTTGCTTCCTACGTGGATCAAAAGTCCGGTTAGTAATCCGGTCTGTCCATATGAGCGATGTCGTGATATGTTGAAGGCTGCATCTGCGAATGTGCAAATGTATGCGGTAATCACCTGGTGTCCGCACACTCGTTTGAATGTGATCACTGGTTTCAGCTTCATTAGTTCTTTTACGCAGTTGTTAGCTTCAACGAGGTGTCCGACCGTTAGTTGGGATGTACTCTGCTGCATCCACGACGCCACGAATGATGCTTGTGGTAATGCACCACCTCCAAGAAAGTTGACGATGCCGGCCAAGCTTTTTAGCATTGTTACTTCGTTATCGGTAGCCTTTTCTCCCTGCTCTTTCTTACGTGTCCTCGATAGTTCAATGGGTTTGATTCTTGCGAAGTAATTTTCCATGGATAAAGTGATGGTGCCCAGCGAAGTTTGTGAAAGGTCGCATCCGTTGAATGTGAAGGGTTTATCGACAACATACTTTCCAATCTCGAATCGGTTGCCCAGCTCTTTCGCAAAGTGGTTTATGCTTTCAATTTCGCCAGCAATTAGGAAGTCGTCAGTAACTTTAGCAACAATTAGGCTTAGCGTACCTTGGTGGTCTTTCACAATATATATTTGGCTTATCCCGAATACTCTTTGCATCCCGTACGCATCGATCATCCATTGTTCGATTGTGGTCGCCCATTGTCTTCCAGCTTCGGCAATACCATAAGGGAGTAGTGTTAGTTTCCATAGGAGGCCGCGGTCTCCGTTCCATTCTTTCGGTGGGCGAACAAAAATGTCGCGCTTGATGGGTCCGCTCTGGAGGTAAGATCCTTTGAGGTCCGCAAGAGCGAGTCGAAAGTTGAAGATGGCAGCGATGGAAAGCACGAGTCTGATGCAATCGAATTGTGCAGTCGAAGAGTCCTTCCGTATGTCGTTCTTTTCCTTGTCTCTATTCCCGTGGGGGACAATACGCGCTTTCAGTTTCCGCTCACCTGATTCCGATGTTTTGATCTTGTAAACTACATGTGATGATATCACATTTGATTCTGCTGGTACTTCTTTTTCAGGTACGATTGTATATGCTTCTTTCCAATTTCCGTCGTGCTCTTCCTCAAATGCTGTCTCTAGAATCCATGGGGGCGCAAATTCGAGGCTTTTTCGATTGACCTGGGACGTTCCTATTTCATCGAATATCTGTTGCAAAACAAGTTGTTTTCTTGATTGGAGCTCTGCATATAGTTGTGGTGGTTCTCTTGGTGTTGACGTGCTTCCAATGTCTTTCTGTGCGTCTCTGGTGTGGCTTGGTTCTTTTGGGGTGTTATCATTGTTGCTCATTTTGTTGAGGCAGAGGTGACGCTTCTGGGATGCTTGTAGCGATCTTACTCACACACCCCCCACCTCTGTCTCACATTTTATGTAGGTCATTCGGGTATGTTTTGCTTATTGTGTGAGTGTGGTGTCGGTTCCATGCTGTAGGGCTTCTTCTAGGGTGTAGGTTGCGAGATATTCTGTTAGTTGTCCTTGAGGGACGAGTCGGATGTCTTCGTAAGCCACTTTCATAGGGGGTCCGTGTGTAGCTGTTATTCCTTTTGCAATAAGGAAGTGTGGGTGACATGATATTACTCTGGCTTTTTCCCATTGATTCGGCTCGTTATGTTTGGTGGATTTGTGATATACCCATATCAGTCTGTTGACAGGCAACATGTTGGTAGGGACAGTGTTAGGTGCGCGTGTATGCAAGAGTTTGTGTAATGCGCGGGTGGCAGTCTGCGATTTGTATGCTTCGAGGAGATCTTGAGGGATGGTGCTTGTGGGTATGCCAAGGATGGACGGCGAGTATCCTCTGGCGAGTTGGAATGAGCTTAGGAGTTTTGAACCTGAGAACAGGTTTGATAGGAAGCAAGAGCGTGCGATGATGGACTCAGTTTTTGATGAGCAGCGTTCGGCTGAGATTCGGGCTATAATGTTCTTGATAATTGCGTTCTTTCGTTCGACGATTCCAGATTTGTTGTGGCGTCTGGTGGGTCTTGGGCATATGGTGATATGATGTCTTGTGCATAGGGCGTGAATAGCGCTCTTGTCGAATTCCTGGTCTCCTGAGAGCTTACTGGGAGCTCCGTGTCTAAATATCCATTCATTTTCTATGGATGTTGCAATGAAGTCCTGGGAACGGGTTGGCGCGATTATGACTTCAGAGTAAGAGGAAAAAGTGTCCACTATATGGAGACACACTAATTGTCTCTTCCTTACATTAGTCCAGAAGAAGTCGAGTTGAATCTCTTCGTTAAACTGACTGTTAATTCGAGAGAAAGAGATCTTCCGTGTGATGGATGGTCTTCCGTGGCCTGAGCAGATTTCGCATGCGCTGGCGACGGATTTGAGGCAGTGGTCCAGGGGCGGAGTGAGGCAGTTGGCGCGTTTGAGAAGCTCTTTCATATCTTCGTATCGGGCATGGGAGTAGCGATGGATTCGCTTTGCGATAGAAAGTGGGCTGGCGTGGGTAAGGAGATTATTGGAGGATATAATAGATCTGGCTGTGCTGGAGCGATGAGGTACAATATCCACGTGGATTCGTTCATTTCCATTTGCATCTTTTGTCACATGTGTAAAAAATTTTCGGGGCTTTGAGTCGCAAGGACGTGAGATGATGACGAATGGTTTGGTGGTAAGGTTATATGTGTCGGAGAACTTCCGTGCGTCAAGGCCGATGATGACTGGTGCTGGACCATCGATAATGTCGAATTCGAAGGTGGTAGGGAGGCCATTAACGTCAAACGTAGTGAATGACCATGATCCGAGAACCGGTTGTGCGGATGATGGAGAAGGCCCCCAGCTATGTGTGTAATGACGGGTGCATGCGGACATGACAAAGGATATCCCTAAGATGTTGCTGAGGAGAGTGGCTGCGTAAATACCGCCGACAGATATAGGTGCTCCTTCGTCGAGGATAGGGTTGGGATCCGAGGCGGGATGCTCGGATCCCATTAATGAAAAAATGGCTTATTCTCACGTTGATTGGGTTGGTTTCTACGTGATGGGTCTTGTTTTGTTGCGTCAAAGAAGCGACATTCCATGTCGCCTTTCCAGTGGCCGAGGTCACCGCAAGCGTGGCATCGAGTGTTCTTCTTATCGCGCGGAGGTCCATTGTATCGTCTTCGTTTCCAGTTATGTTGGTCTTGTTGGTTCCTAAAAGTGGGTGGTGATCTCGGGGTTGACATGAGGGCATTTCTCGGCGGCTGGGTATCTGGTACTGTGATCGATTTCTTTTCCGCCACAGGAGTAACTTCGTGTTCGATCTGGCTTATTGCTGCGATAGCGTCTTCTAATCGGATATAGTTCTGCACGCGATCTGTAGAGGCGATGCGCTTCGTTGACTCGTCGATTGATGTTAGTATGGAATTGAGCTGCGATACGTACCTTTCTATATTTCCAGGATTATTTAGGGTGGCGTTGCTTTCGATGTTCTTAACTTGTTCTTGGATGGATGCAAACGTGTCGCGTGGTATGGAAATCTTGGAAGGGGCATCGAGATCGCTGGTGTTCTGTGCACATGTGGTAAGGTGGAGTATGAGATTGTCTTGGACGCTTTGTGGTAGGGCTGAATTTTCGAGAAGGACCATGACGAAAACCTGATTGTCTTGGTCTGATGACGTTTTGTGGCAGTGGTTCAGATACTGAGAAACGAGGCATTCGAACCTTTTGGCGTAGTCGTGTGGTGATTCGGAATTTTGACGGCGGCAAGTGTAAATATTTCGCATCATTTTTGAAATTCTTTTGACGGATTCGTGTGGGGAGATTTTTGCTAGGAGATTGACAATACAGGCAATGGCATCATCTTGTTCTTCGTCGGTAGTGGCATCATCCATTTTCAAGAATCCAGCATTGATTTGGTAATCTAGCTTGTGTTTGCTAGCGGCGTTGACCGATAGGTATAGAGCTTCAGCGAGAGCTTTCGATAAGGCGAGTGCTTTCATATCTCCTCCCTTTGCCAGTTTGCGAACGAGACGTACCCATAGCCGGACGTCATTGCGCCATTGATATTTGTCGGACTGGTCATCGAATTTAGGTGGTTGCATGAGGTCTCTTGGAGTTTCACGCCCTCCTGGGCCCATAACTGTGAAAAGGTCCATGTGGAACGCAGTCGGAGGGTGGAATACTCTACAAGATGGATCGGCAAAACAGATTTGGCACGTAGCCACTTCGCTCCCTCGCTCGTGCCTTTTTTCTTTCTAGCTTCTCTAGATGCTGCTATTTATAATAAACACCGCTGTGCTCCATGTGAGCTACCAGCATTGCTTCTGCGTTCCAGGTGAACTGCCAGATGTGCCTCCGCGCTCCAGGTGAGCTGCCGGATATTATTGCTGTCCCGCTCCATGTGAGCTACTGACTCAGCTGCAGTTAATATCTCTATACTAAGCTGCTGATAGTGCGTGGGGTAGCGGATGCTGATCGTAGCGTCGGGGAGCTAATGCTGTTGGTCGGCGCCAACTTCTGGTGCTGAGTATACAAGCTCCATTGACCTGCATATGCCAAGCTGCTGGTGATAGCGTCATTAATCGTATCTGCTAATATAAGCACACTGACAGAGCCCGTATGTCAGTCGTGCAATCGCGCGGCGGCGATTGGCTGCTCCTGTAATCTTTCGCTCGGCGGCGACAGGAATATAGTAATATAAGCTCTCATGCGGCGATGAGTTCACACGTGTGATACAGCACACGTGTAACTGTGGAACTATTTCCACTTCGTATCATATTCATTGGATTTCTCACAACAGTAC
>WTJV01000049.1 GCA_011524725.1 Amoebophilaceae bacterium
AAACGGTATCACAAGCTACGGGGCTCAGTCTTGAGGAATTGCAAAAGCTTAAGGAGAAGTAATGTTTGCTGAAGGCTAAGAATTGCTCTCGGGAAGAGTGTCGAGTGTCTCCAATATTCTGTGTAAATTAAGAATTTCAGTCATCTTTAATCGTGCTTATCTTCATATTCAATGTTCAATAAGAAAGATGTTCATCGCTGCATTCCAATCCCGGATAGGCCTACTCCATTTTTTAGCGATGTTGTGAATAGCTAAATAGTTGAGCCTTAACAACTCATTTTAGGATAGACGTTGTTTTTATACAAGCTCAGTTTTCTACAAAGATCTAGCCAGAAAAAGGCCCCCAACACAACGGCCAAAAAATTACCTGCCAACTCTCTGACCAGTAGCATCAAATTGAACCCCATACCGGCCAATAGTGCGTTGTTTCTGTCTCCTACACTACCCTTGAGATAGTTTCTTCCCATCCTGTGATCGCTTTTTCAGGTGACTTATTACCGCTTCTATCGCTGAGCGACGCTTACACAGCCGTTTATGCTTACGTAGGGCATAAGTACTACCATGACGCTTCTTCCCAGGCATGATCACTTCCGTATCCCCTAAATGAGCATGACCCCGGTAACCCTTGTCTACCAGCACTCGTTTGTAATTACGACCCGTCCATTGCTTTACTTGATCCAGCGTAGGGGCTAACGTTTTGCTGTCATGCGGATTTCCTGAAGAGTTAACAATCCCTACTACCACGTTACTGCTCGACAAACTCGCTACCGATACTTTACTACCAAACTCATACTTCTTATGCGCTTTCCCCTTCGCGATGCAGCTTGTCTCTGGAGCATGGAGGCTATAGACCTTGTTTTTATCCCCTCTTTGTTGACTAACAATACGCTCCATAGTCTGCAAAACAGGAGCATATAGCTCCTGTTTTGCAGACTTGGCTAACTGCCGCTGTAGATCCCGCACTTGGCGTCTTGCTAGGGTACGGAGTTTTTTCAAGGCTTTCTTGGCCTTTTTAGCATGTCTCGGCAGATGGCCATAACGTTGGGCGTAGTGCAAGCGTTGCACGCCAAAGCTTTTAGCGATACGATTACACTTGGCAATGACTTTTTTATACAGCTTGGCATCGGTGGGGAAGGTGATGTTTTTCTCTTGTACGGTGGTGTCTACGATGAGCTCTTTGGCCTTCTTGAGTTTATCTCCATGCAGGGCAATAGAGAGGGCAAATAGCTTCTCTATGCCTTGTTCTCCAATCCGATGTCTGAAGTGTACCAGGTCACTAGCGGCACAAGGTTGCCCCCACTGGAAGGTCGCTTCGCCGGCGAAGTATTGGAAGTAAGGATCGGTTGTCCAGCGCTCCACTACCCGCTCATCGCTGAGGTTGTAGCAGTACTTAAGCATGATTAGGGCAGCCATTTTTCTGATAGGGTGGCTAGGCAACCCCACCGATCCATAAAGAGACTCAAACTCTTTTTCTATGCTCCCTCAGGGGATTGCCTGTGCTAGCTTAAAGAGGGGGGTGTTGTGGGTCCAGTAAATGTCCTAGTAAGCTTTTGAACAGATCGGTTTGTGTTTGATTGGGCGATTTCCCTAGCATAGTAGCTGTCTTTTTTTGCAAGGTTTTGGAAGGAAATTACACTTTTCTTGCGTTTTTTACTACCCTATTTTTAGAATATATTCTAAAACAGCGCTCTTAGTATTCGACGAATTCACCCTTTCTTAAGGCTCAACTATTTAGCGATACCGAAACGTGTCGATTCTTTCATGAAGCACGAAGGAGCGTGCGCGGTCTTTCTGTCTCTCCTTACTCCTCTATTATTGCTCAAGCTGCTGCAGATTATCATGATAGACCTTGCGATATTGCTGCGGTACTCAGGTGCCGATTCTGGGCTATATATTTAGCTTCTTTTGCGCGCATCTCTGTCTTGGCCTCCGGAGTATGATCTCGGTAGCCTAGTAAATGCAGCACCCCATGCACCATCACAGTGTGCAACTCCTGCATAAAAGGCAGTTCCCAAGTTTTTGCATTGTCCCGTACCCGGTCTACACTAATGTAAATATCACCTTCTATGGTTCTAGGCGTACTCGCATAGTCAAAGGCCAGTACGTCTGTCAGCGTATTGTGTTGTAAGTATTGAGCGTTATACGCCTGTAAGTAACGATCAGAACAAAAGATAAAGTTCAGATGCACCAGCGCATAGCATTCCTGCTGAATGACGGTTTGTAGCCAAGCAGTCGTTGCGTCAGGTGCTGGCAGTGTAAAAGCCACTTCTTCTGTAAAGAAACAGATATTTTTCATCATCTGGCTTAGCCTAGGGAATACCTACATTGTCCGATTCGATTTTTTTATCGTTCTTTATGCCCTTCTTTTCGGCTGGCAGGCCTATTATTGCCACAAAACTGCACAGTCTATGCACCAAAAGCAACCATACGATCCTATTATTTCTCAAGCTAAGGATTGGCCTGTGGTACGGCTCAACAAGCAGTATTCCCATTTCTTAAAGACTGTGGTAGCAGACTCTGTGCAAACCTTGCTAGCTGAGTATCCAAGTACGGACGCTTTGCGATCTATGCTTCGTAAGACTGCAGAGATGGAGCGTATGCGCATTCAAAAAATATCTTGGCGGGTTGATCCTCCTGATGAGCTAGCCTTCTGGGAGCTAATAGCCCATTCTCTATCAGATCGGCGCAACGTGTCTTTGTCAGCACTCTTACACAGAGTGGTCAAGCGTTACGCCCATGAAATTTCAGGAAGATTCCGTATTTCACACTACCGCTTAGGCCAGCGCGCTGTTGCCTACACATTAGCGCAACTATTACGACCTGCTGGCCTCAGGGGTATGCGCAGTCCTTGGAATACGCATACTCAGCTTCAAGAGCGGATTCATATCACAGGAGCTACAACGCAGCTCAGGGAGCTAGCCCGGATAGGTACCATAGTAATGGTACCCACCCACTTTAGTCACCTAGACTCGCTTGTCATGGCCTGGGTGACGCATGCGCTAGGGTTACCCCATTTTATCTATGGTGCCGGACGCAACTTATTCAATAGCCGGTTCTTTTCGTATTTCATGAACAATTTGGGTACGTATAAGATAGACCGGAGGAAGAAGAATTTGCCTTATCTGACTACGCTCAAAACTTACTCAAGTCTAACTTTGCAGTGGGGCTGTCATAGCCTTTTTTATCCTGGAGGGACACGCTCCCGTTCGGGTGCTTTGGAACAGAAATTAAAGCTGGGTCTCTTAAGTACTACGTTTGAGGCACAATACCGTAGCTACCGAGCCCATGGTCGTGGTGCCCGCAAGCTATTTGTAGTGCCTGTGGTACTCAACTATCATTGTGTACTAGAAGCACCGCGGTTAATAAACGACTACTTGCGTACCCAGGGGCTGAGTAACACCCAGGATCCCTCTTCGTACAAGTTACTCCAGCGTGCTACCCATCTCTTTACCAAAGATTCTAACATATTTGTGTCTATTGGGCAGGCTATGGACTTGCTGGGCCATACAGTAGACAATGCGGGTGATAGCTATGATGCCCAGGGCGCCTATGTCGATACTTACCAACAAGTCTTGGACTTATCTCCCCCTATAGCGATTGAAAGACAATATGAAAGCCGCACTAGAGCTCTCGGAGAAACTATTTCCAAGGCCTATTACCAGGCTAACTGTGTGCTTACCAGTCACTTAGTGGCTTTTTCTACTTTTTCGATTATTGAGCAGCAGCATGCAGGACTCACTTTACAGGCTTTGCTGCAGTTGTCCCCAAAGCAGTTGGTGGTTGCCTATACAGCGCTAGAACATGCCTTTGTTCAGCTGAGAGAGGCTATCCTACAGCTTCACCAGCTAGATAAAATACAGATAGAACCTGCCTTACAGACAGGGGACCTTACCATGATGATCCAGCAGGGGTTGCGTAACTTGGGTCTATACCATAGCAGAAGGCCCTTGCTGCAGAACCGAACGGGTGATATTGTCATCCAAGACGTAAGTACTTTACTATATTACCGCAATAAGCTTCAAGGTTATGATCTCGAAAGGCACTTCGCATAACTATGTTGGCGTGATTGGCGCGGGGAGTTTTGGCACCACTGTAGCCAGCTTATTGGCCAACAATGCTAATGTGCTCCTGTACGCACATCGACAAAAGACGACTCAAGAAGAGCAGCCCATACGTACTGCTTCGGGGCATGCACTGGCTCCTAATATTACACTTACTCACTGTTTAGAGGAAGTAGCTGAGCGTTGCGTGGTTATATTCCCTGTTGTTCCTTCTGGGGCGTTTCGGGTCATGCTCCAGCAGCTAGCACCTTGGCTCCAGCCACACCACATACTGATTCATGGAACCAAAGGGTTGGATGTGCGTTGGCCACAGAATACTGCTCCAGGTTGTTTACCAATGCTTGCCAGGGATGATGTGAAGACCATGAGCGAGTTGATTCGAGAAGAAAGTATTGTTGATCAGGTAGGTTGTCTAGCGGGGCCTAATCTGGCCCAGGAGTTGGCTCAAGGGAAACTTGCTGCAACGGTAGTGGCTAGCCCGTCAGAGGCTGTCGTTGCACAAGGGAGGCGACTTTTGCGTAATCCTCATTTTCAGATCTACAGTAGTACAGACCTGCTAGGAATAGAGTTGTGCGGTGTCTTAAAAAACATCATAGCCATTGGGGCAGGTTGCCTAAGTGGGTTGGGTCATGAAGAGAACGCCAAAAGTTTTTTAATTAGCCGGGGGCTAGTAGAGATGGTCTACCTGGGTAAAGCTATGGGGTCTAGCATACGACCCTTTATGGGTTTGGCTGGGTTAGGAGACCTAGTGGCTACTTGTACCAGCCGATTAAGCAGAAACTACTCTCTGGGTTATCGCCTTGCGCAAGGTGCTTCTCCACACCAGCTGCTACAAAGTACTCAAGAAACTTCTGAGGGTATCAACACAGTCAAGGTCATTCGTAGTCTTATCGACCATTATCAGATGCGTGCTCCTATCACTGAGACTATACATCGTGTGCTTTTTGAGGGCCTTGCCGTACAAGAAGCCATACAATACCTGATGCGGTGTTCGCCAGATCCTGTGGATGTGGATTTTATCTAGCGTCAGCTATCCGATTGCCTTGCTTACCGATCACCTACCGATCACACAGCTAGTACCTACGTTTGTCCCAAATAGTAGGCTCTTTGGGGGTTAGGAGTATACGTAGCTGCTGACCGCTCAGTGCCCCCAGGCCCCCCACTATACCGCCTATGCAACCCGTTAGCAAAATTAGTAACGTACTACTTTGGAAGCCCAGTAGAGGAGCAATCTTGGTAGAGAGAATGGCATTGGTGCGTACGTCAATTAAAGTGGCTGCTGTCATCCAAAGCAAGCTGATGGCTGTAAAGCCACCTAAAAAGGCTGCAAATTTATTTAAGGTTAATCCCATAGCTACTACAGCAGCACAGATGCCAATGGTCCACCAGGGTAGGTATTGCTCTGCTATGTAGCTCAGAAACATAGTCAAGCCCACTTGAGTAAGAAACTTCATAGTTATTATGCTTTAATATTGGTGCTATCCAATACGATAAGACAAAAATAAGCTTGTCGTTGGCAAGCACATCATTAGTAGCGAAGCGATAGCGGTTGCGTCGTCTTCATCGTACCGGTTCTAGTGTTAGGGTATGACTTCCGCTTTCGGATACTTTGCCAGTATGAATAGCTACTGGCAGGTACTGGCCTTGGCGCCAAGGCTCTACAAAACTCGTATAATGTGGACTACCTGGGTTGCCTGACTGGCCTCCTGGATAAATAAACCATCCTTTGGGTTGTTTCCCCAACGCTACTACTAGCCGCATAGAAGCTCCCTGGTTACCTTCATTGGCATTTAAGATATGTGCTCCTCCGCTTATTTGTATATTATCTAAACTAAAAGGAGTAATGTTGGCCAGGTGGTTGATAAACACGCGTCTATAGCTGCCCCATCGGTAAGGCTGCTGGTGTGTTGCTTCCCATGCTTCGAGTGCTTGTACACTCGCTATAAAAGCAGCATGAACCAAATCTCCTATTGTAGCATAGTGTCCTAGGTCAAGGTAGGGGCTATTCGGGTAGTATTTTAAGATCTCTACGGTGCGATAGAAGCAAGGAATTAGCGTAGACTCTTGCCCATTTTGAAGCGACTTCCAGAGCCTCGCATTCAGCTGATCCTGCCAAGCTTGGAAGATAGAGGGAGCTAGTTGGTCTACCTCATTACAATAATCCCAGTCCAAGAGTGTCTGATAAGCTATTTTTTGTTCTTTGTTAAGCTGGTTTTTGTTTACATGCTTAAGCAGTAGTGGCAATCCTTCTTGCGCGGCTAGATTATGGTTATCGTTTTGCAACTGCATCATAGCCTTTTCGTCAATCGTGTTCATCTTACTCAGGACCTGATTAGCCCTTCTATTGCGGTAGTGCTCCTCCTCGTAATGGTGGTAATGATACGGATAGTGCTCATCCGTAGAACGCTCATTGGCCGAGCTGACGTAGCCACTAGCAGGGTTCAAAACTTTAGGGCTATGGTCCTCAGGCACAAAGCCTTGCCACTCATAGGCCGCTGTATTTCCAGGCATCACAAACCGTCCTTGATCTTTCCACTGCACTGGAACACGTCCTGCTACATACATAGCGATGTCGTTGCTGGTAGTAGCCAAGGCGAAGTTTTGGCTAGGAACGTAGTAATATTGCAACGCTCGTTCAAATTCTGCGAAATTCTTGGCCCTATTTAGCAGATAAAAAGCGAGCAACTCTTGGCCAGGGTGATGTCCTAGCCACTTCATAGCTAAGTTGCTTTGTCCCTCATGACCTAAAAACTGGTCATCATACACCACAGGGCCCCAGTGCGTGTATAGAACCGTATCATAAAAGCTACCGCTACCCCTTATCTTAATTTCCTCTGTTACAAACTGTGATTTTAAGAGTAAGTCATCATAGTAATATTCCTGTCTAGTTTCATCCTTAAAGTCAACTACGTGCCAATTCTTCACATTTCTAGCGGCATTGGTAACTCCCCAAGCTATAGATTCGTTAAAGCCTACCGCTACGTTGGGAAGTCCAGGAATGGTGCCGCCAAAGACATTGACCGTAGGAGACTGAAGGTGCATACCATACCAGATAGAAGGTAGCTGCATTACTAAATGGGGATCATTAGCTAGATAAGGAGTGCCTGTGACTGTTTTTTTCCCAGACACTGCCCAATTGTTGCTTCCACTAGCCCTGTTGCTTTGTGTTTCTTTGATCTGGTTTGGTTGTTGTAGTATTGGCAGGGAAGGAGGGGGGGCTTGAATGGCAATGGGTTTAAACTTCCAGGGTGTATTTGTAGGAATGACGGGCTCGGTTTGTTTAAAGTAAGCGGGAAAGAGAAAATCGAACTTTTCTTTACCCAACTGGTGTAAGGCATTGGTGTTCTCTATGCTGTTATCGCCTCCACATAGGTCATCGATCATCTGTACCATCATCAGTGCAACTTTCAGCAGTGTCCAGGGTTCAGGGCGGTAGTCCAATAGCTTATATTCGAGGGGAAAATCTTTGTAAGACAACGAATGGATATACGCATTGACACCTGCCACATAAGCCTGCACCATTTCATGCAAGGTTTTATTCTTTTTAATTTGCGCTAGGGCATTATTGGCCGCATATAGGTTGCCTTTTCGGCGCTGCAACCGGTCAAAGTCAAGGGCTTTGAGACCCACAATTTCTGCTATTCGGCCTGCTGCTGCATAGGTCTGGAAGTCCATCTGCCAAAGGCGGTGGAATGCGGTGACATAGCCTTGTGCAAAGTATAAGTCTTGATCGTTTTGAGTTGTGATGTGAGGAATCTGATGTTGATCAAACCGGACTGTAACGTGCTCTTTTAGCCCAGGTAAAGTAAGTTGAGAGGGCAGCTGAATAGACTGGGTCTCTGCATTCTGCCAAATACCCCGGAAAGGATCTAAAAATTTACCTAGCGGAGGAATACTGCTGATCCTGACATGGAGTAATGTCGTGAGTGACAGGGTCAACGCAATAACAATCAAAGGACTTCTTTTTCCGTTCATGAAGATGGTAAGTGCAGTTATGCTGGGACTCTCCGTGTAGCCTTCCTAAGAGGCTCTCTAGAGGGATACAAAGTTAATGACTTTCTTGATTTCTTTATCGTAAATGGGATGTGAGGTGTAAGCTTGGTGTTTACACCTTCTTAGTACGCTATTTTTGATATAGCCGACGTGGTATTAAAAAAGCCCGACAGTGCATATCGGGCTTTTTAGTGTAGGTTGGCTGTGTATTCTTAAAGTTCGAATCCTACCACTGCCTGTATGCGATGTGCGCCTTTCCGATGCTTGCTAATATCTTGTCTTACACCCAACAAATATTCAGCGCCTATTTTGACTTGCTTGTTAGGGTGATAGAATAGATTGGCAGAGGCCGTGTGTCCACGTTCATAAGCACCCTGGCCTCGCTCTCTATCTAGCGTGTCAACAAACTTATACGTTACTTCTGAGCGCAGCTCGGGGTACCACTTATGCTCCATGCTAATACCCACGCCCCAAGCATTTAGTGTTTCTGGTTCTGATGCTTCACCGCCTGTTGTATAAACGGTGTTAACCTCATCTTTCAAATCTGATAGCCCGCCTAGGTAGTTGCCGATGCCTTGGCCATAGACTCCTTGTGCCTTGAGGGTCGTCTTTTCCGGAACCAGATGAAGTGCTGCACTCATGCTAATTCCCCAGGCAGGTAGGTAAACATCTGATCCACTTTTTTGGTTGTGGTACTCCAGAAATCTGAATAGCCCCCCTAGCTGTGCATGCCACTGCTTTTCTTCTTCATATCTGACGTTTGCACTTACAGCAGGTATGTTTTTGTGCGGCTGAAGGTCTTTTCCCTCTCTTTCATCTTTCTTTGCCTCGGGATATATTACGAAGTCAGGTGCCTCTTCAATAGCTATAGCGTAACTCATGGATGTGTTCCACTGGTGTCGCCATCTGACTTGCACAGAGTTACCGCCTACTAGGCCACAGCCATCTGGATCGCAGAAATTGGTCTTTGCTTTTCCTACTCTGAGCCTTTCGAATTCTGCATATGCAGTGCCCAGTGTTGTTTGTTTGCCTAAGCTGGCTTTTAACACCAGTTTCATCATGTTCCCTTCTGAGAGCGCCAGTGCCTTTTCTATACTTAGCGTTGCACTAGAAATATCCAACAGAGAGCGCTTCCTATTATGCGTATTGTCTTTCATGGAGATAGTCGCAGCCCCAAAGCCAGGAGCTCCATAATAATTTCGCAAATCATATGCTCCCCGCACCTCGATCGAAGTGTTCACTTTTAGGGCGCCTTCAGATTCATCTTTTACTGTTTGTTTATGATCCTGTGCTACCGCCAAGGCGTTGCTTCCTAACAGGAATACCGTCAGCCATAACAAGTGTTGTAGTTTTTTCATGATCTGTTTTATTTTTTGTTTTTCTATGCTGCTATTTTATAGTTTTTGATTTTAAAAAGCAATAAGAGTTATACTGTTTTTAGCAGTTAGGCATGCAAAAGATCATGTTCATGACGATGAAACGTATCTAAATAAAGCCTTTGCTTGAGCGAGTCTTCGTAGAGTGTCATTCACGTTAGTTGACTGATTTTTTCATTATTACATCACTTAGCAGATGGCAGTGCGCTTATAGGGGGTATTGCTAGGGTATAGCCAGGCGATATCATTTTCTGGGAAATGCGTATACTATGCTTGCTGAAATTTTTAAATTCCGATTCTCGTTGAGTCATCATGGAAAAGAAGATATATCCGGCTGATACAAGAGGGCATGCTGACTATGGCTGGCTCTCTACGCACCATACTTTCAGCTTTGGGAGTTACCACGATCCTGACCGTATGAATTTTGGCGCACTTTGTGTCTTCAACGATGATGTACTGCAAGGAGGAGGCGGTTTTGGCATGCATGGGCATAAAAACATGGAGATTATCTCAATACCCTTGCAAGGGGCACTGGCACATAGTGATAGTACGGGCCATGTAAGTGTCATTCGACCCGATGATGTACAGGTCATGTCTGCTGGTACAGGCATTATGCATGCTGAGCACAATCATTCTGCCTATGAGCCAGTTGTATTTTTACAACTCTGGATACTGCCCGAAATACAAAACCTTGCCCCCAGGTACGCGCAGTATCGATTTGACCCCAAGGCATGGGAAAATCATTTTTATTTCTTGGTAGGCCCTAGGCAGCAGCCAAGTAAGCTCTGGATCCATCAGCAAGCATTTGTTGCCCGAGCAAGTATAGCGATAGGGCAAGAGATACCCTACACCCTGAAGCACCCTGGGAATGGTGTATTTCTGTTTGTGATCGAAGGCAAGGTGAATGTAGCAGGAGAGGTCTTAGGTAAGCGAGATGGTGCAGGTTTGGAGGGTGTGCACCAACTGGCTTGTCAGGGCATTGAAATTTCTGATATACTGGCTATTGAAGTGCCTATGTAGCGTATAAGGCCAACAGTAAGGCACCAACTGACCAAATATTATAGCGCAACATCTAGCGCGTACTTATAGATGTATGCCCTCGCCATAAGCATCCGCTACCGCTTCCATGATGGCTTCAGACATAGTGGGGTGGGGGTGCACCGATTTCATTATTTCATGTGCGGTTGTTTCTAGCTTTCTAGCAGCCACTACTTCTGCAATCATTTCTGTAACATGGGCTCCTATCATGTGTGCTCCCAGCCATTCTCCATATTGGGCATCAAATATGACTTTCACAAAGCCCTCTTTAACACCCGCTGCATTGGCCTTGCCCAAAGCAGAGAAAGGGAACTTACCCACTTTAATTTTGTAGCCTGCTGCTTGCGCTGCTTGTTCGGTGTAACCTACCGAGGCTACTTCTGGCTGGCAATAGGTACAAGCAGGCAGGTTGTGGTAGTCCAAGGGATCGGGGTGTAGTCCTGCTATTTTCTCTACACAAACAATACCTTCTGCCGAAGCTACGTGAGCTAGCGCTGGGCCTTTCACAATATCTCCGATGGCATAGATGCCTGGTATGTTGGTGCGATAAAAATCATCTACCTGTACTTTACCTCTTTCGGTATTTACCCCTACTTCTTCAAGTCCGATGTTCGCTAGGTTGGTTACAATACCCACAGCAGACAGCACCACCTCGCCGGTTAGGCTTTGTTTTTCCCCTTCTTTCGGTTTTATCTGTACCTGACATTGTACTCCTTGGATATTGACGCCGGCCAGTTCTGTGTTGGCATACACTTGAACTCCTGTTTTGGAGAGAGACCTGGTAATCTCTTTGGAGATGTCCTCATCTTCGAGTGGTAGCAAGCGTGGCATGTACTCTACCAGTGTTACTTTTGTGCCTATAGCATTATAGAAATAAGCAAACTCTACGCCAATGGCCCCAGCGCCTACGATGATCATAGACCGAGGTTGTTCTTTGAGTACCATGGCTTCTCTATAGCTAATGACTTTTTTGTGATCGATAGGAAGCTGGGGGAGCGATCTACTACTCCCTCCAGTAGCTACTATGATGTGGTTAGCTTGGTAAGTGGTGGTGGTCCCTTTCGTATCCTCCACCGTTACCGTACGGCCCTTACTCAGCCTCCCCGTTCCATAGATCGTGTCGATCTTGTTCTTTTTCAAGAGGAATTGTACTCCTTTGCTCATGCTACCAGCGACTTCTCGGCTACGCTTGATCATCGCCTCAAAATCGGGTTGGGCTTCCTGTATCTGAATGCCATAGTCACCAGCGTTTTGGATGTACTTGAATACCTGAGCACTTTTGAGTAAGGCTTTGGTAGGAATACAACCCCAGTTAAGGCATACTCCTCCTAGTGCTTCTTTTTCTACAACGGCCACATGCATACCTAGCTGCGAGGCTCTGATAGCTGCTACATAGCCACCAGGGCCACTGCCAATGACGATGAGGTCGTATTGCGTTTTCATAGATAGTACGAAGTTTATGTGCGTGAACGGCCCACTAAGGCACGGCTTTTATTGGATCCCCTGGTAAGTCAATACTTATGGTACTTCCCCTACCAGCGCACAAAGCTAATGCTACAGATTCTACAAAAAAACAGCTTTATGGTCCTCACTACCTTCTTCTGTGTGTAGCTGCCATTTTTAAGCTATCTTTGACTACTTCCTTATGAGAGAAATGGGTGATCCCGTTGCCCAGGCTTTTTTGATAACACAACAAGATGGAGATGAAACAACTACAAGGCAAGACAGCACTCATCACAGGTGCTTCTAGGGGTATTGGTTACGCTATTGCCCGCCAATTTGCTGCTGCAGGAGCTGATATCGTGTTTACTCATCTTTCGAGTGATGAACAAGGGCAAACTTCAGCTGAGGCATTGCGTGCATTCGGTGGTAAAGTCAGTGTTTATCGTTCTGATGCAGCCGATTTTTCTGCTGTAGAAGTGCTGATGCAAGAAGTAGTGCGTGAGTTTGGCCGGTTAGATGTGTTGGTCAACAATGCCGGTATCACGAGAGACAATCTTTTGCTACGCATGGATGAGCAATCTTGGGATGCGGTGATACGTGTGAACCTGAAGTCCTGCTTTAACACGGTCAAGGCAGCCACTAGGGTCTTTCTCAAACAACGTAGTGGTGTGATCATCAATATTGCTTCTGTAGTGGGCATCAAAGGCAATGCGGGGCAGGCGAACTATGCCGCTTCTAAGGCAGGTATTATTGGATTGACTAAGTCTGTAGCGCTTGAGTTGGGTTCTAGAAACATCCGTTCCAATGCGATTGCTCCTGGCTTTATTGAAACAGCCATGACCCAAGATCTAGCAGAAGCCTCCATACAAGATTGGAAGCAAGCTATTCCGTTGCAGCGTATGGGATTGCCTGAGGATGTAGCCCATTGTGCTCTGTTTTTAGCTTCTGATACTTCTAGCTATATCACTGGCCAGGTGATACAAGTAGATGGGGGGGTGTTGACTTAAATTAAACAGGTATTCTGCTTTGCCAGCGTAACGATCACTGATCGCATCCACTGAAGATTTAAACGCTGATAGCGTGGTTTTTGCCCGACGCGTCGTGGTCGGCCAGTAGCATTTCTCGGATTAATCAATATATTGTGTTGTGCCGTTGATTCTTCGTAGAATGAAAAATCTTTGGGTTCCTATGCTAGGATTAGTTGCGCTACTGCAAAGTTGTAATCTCGCTGTCCCAGCGGGGATCGAGCCAGTTGTTGGCTTTGATCTTCGCCAATATCTAGGACGTTGGCACGAGATAGCGCGTTTAGACAATCGATTCCAGCGAGGGCTAGAACAAGTGACTGCTACTTATAGCCTCCAAGGAGATGGTAGTATACGCGTGGAGAATGTGGGTTGGAATACCCGAAAGCAACAGAAAAGAACAATCATTGGGAAGGCCAAATTTGTGTCAGACAGAGAAATGGGCCATTTAAAAGTATCTTTCTGGGGACCTTTTTATGGTAGCTACGTTATATTCTATCTTGAGGCTGACTATTCTGTGGCTATCGTGTGTGGGGCGAGAAGAGACTTCTGCTGGATTTTGGCTAGAGAGCCGATACTGCCTGCGGAAGACTTGGCTAAATATCTCAGAATAGCGCAAGAAAACGGGTTTGCTATTGAGAATTTTGTATGCTCTATTCAATCTACTCAAGAGAACGCCTACTAGCGGCTAGGATTGCTAACAACCAAGCTGAGCATTTATAGCGTATCCACCGGGACGCGCTTGTCGATCCTCCTCAGTAATCCCTGCAAGACCTTGCCTGGCCCACATACCACAAAGCGTTGCGCGCCATCTTCGATCATGCATTGTATGGTCTTGGTCCATTGCACTGGCATAGTAAGTTGCTGTATCAAGTTTTCCTGTATCACCTCGGGTACCGTGGTAGGCGTAGCATCAACGTTTTGGTAAATAGGGCATATGCCAGGCTTAAATTTCGTCTTAGAGATGGCTTGAGCTAGTTGCTTCTTGGCGGGTTCCATGAGTGAAGAATGAAAAGCACCGCTTACCGGAAGCGGAATAACGCCTTGACTACCTTCAGCTTCCATGGCATCACAAGCTAGCTTGATACCTTGAGAGGAGCCAGAGACAACCAATTGGCCAGGGCAATTGTAGTTGGCAGGTACTACAAACGCGTCTACAGCATCACATACTTGTTCTACTTTTTCATCGCTCAAACCCAGAACAGCTGCCATAGCACCAGGTGCCAACTCGCAGGCAGCTTGCATAGCATGCGCTCTTTGGACTACTAGCTGGAGCCCTGCTTCAAAAGTTAAGACTTGACTAGCTACCAGTGCTGATAGTTCTCCCAACGAGTGCCCCGCCACCATAGCAGGCTCGAAAGATGCAGCAGTTTGGGCCAGGATCACCGAATGTAAAAAAACCGCAGGTTGTGTCACTTGTGTTTGCTTAAGCGCTTCTTGCGTCCCCTCAAACATGATATCGGTGATACGAAAGCCCAAGAGCTCGTTGGCTTTTTCAAAAAGCATTTTTGCTGTTGGGTTATGGGCATACAGGTCTTTACCCATGCCTGGGAACTGAGCCCCTTGTCCTGGAAATAGATAAGCGGTTTTCATATTAACATTTGTGAAGGCTTTTTGGCACACTTACCAAAGCCAGGCGGGGGAGTTGGGGTCATTCTTCCGTCTGGCAGCTCGTAATAGATTATTCCGTCTCTGTAAGAGACAACCGGGATACCCATAGCTTTGTTTTCTGCCCTGATCTCGCGCAACATTTACCTGCCTACGACTTTGATTTTCTTGACTTCTCGATACAATTCCAGTTCCTCTTGTTCTGTAAGGTTGCCTTTTCCCATAATTATTTATTGTGTCTTACTGTACCGTCAATAAACACGTTAAACATGCGCGCTTCGTAAATGGTATACCTACCTCCGCTCCCTGCAGCAATATATATAAATATATGATCATTATTCATCACTCGTTATTTGCCTTTTTTGCAATCTGGGCAAGCATCGTTGCCTCGCAGGCGAGTTGCTCCCTTACCAAGATCCACCCCTGCATCTTAGCAATCCCCCGCTTGATGTCTGCCAGTAATTTGCAATGGAGCACCAGCGTATCGCCTGGCACCACCATTTTCCTAAATCGGCACTCGTCAATGCCTAAAAAATAAGTCAAATAATTTTCGGGATCTGGTACAGTATTCAGCACTAAAATTCCTCCTGTTTGGGCTAATCCCTCTACTTGAAGCACCCCTGGCATGATAGGATTACCTGGGAAGTGCCCCTGAAAAAAAGGCTCGTTGATTGTCACATTTTTTACACCCGTCACACTTTGTGCATCCAAATGAATAATTTTGTCTATCATCTGGAAAGGATACCGATGCGGCAACCTATGCGTAATTTGTATGCTGTCATATACAACAGGGGCGTCTGGGGTATAAGAAGGGATATTGAGTCTGTTTTTAAGTTGTTTTTCTTTGGGCATGATGATATATTCAATGTTAAAGCGTAATTAACTAGGATGTCCTAAATCAGATACTTTTTTGATAAGTCCCCACATGCCCCAAATTAATATATCTTTTTGAAGATTAACTTGCCTCACAAACATTTTTTAGCCTAAAGTATCTATGAGTCCATCCCATTGTGTGTTTCACAGCACATTAACTGACTTGTCAGTCACCGCTCAGCAATTACTGCAATATGCGGGCAGATACAAAGTATGGCTTTTAGAAGGTTCCATGGGCGTCGGAAAGACTACCCTGATTAGGGCTCTTTGTGAGCAGCTAGGGGTACAAGATCATGTAGCTAGTCCTACGTTTTCATTGGTTCATGAATATGCTTTGACATCTGGTGCATCAATTTACCACTTCGATCTTTACCGAGTCCGTAGCGAAGAGGAAGTACTATACTTAGACTTCGCGGCTTATTTTGACAGCGGTAGTTACTGCTTTGTTGAGTGGCCCGAGAAGGCACGCCACATTATCCCATCGATGCATTGCAAGATCAATTTCGTTGTACAGTCTCATGATCATAGGATACTGCACGTGACGCTCATGGAATAATAGTGCATGATAGCAATTTTGTGGGGCGTTATTTTTTCCTTGGATGTACTCTTCTGTTATTCGGTTTAGTGGATCGTGTCTATAAAATGTCCTTTCAAGAGACGTCGGGCATTTCGTAGAATTGTAAAGAATATAAGGCTAAGATATTCCCAGAAGATCTTCAGAGAAGAGACTAGAGTAGTATGTGTTATACACACCATAATCGTCACGTGAGCACTTTTCGTAATCGCATACTGTTTTTCACATGCTACTGCTACCGATATACCTATGCTGTCTCTAGGCATGCAGTGCTGTTTGCTGTGCTAGCAGGCAGCTGTCAGACACATTTGCGGCTGTCGGCTGTAGAGGATGAGGGCACACCAGCGCATGCATCTCTGGTTTTGCGTCCTGGTCCCAGGATCCGTGCCGACTGTGAAGGGGCCCATTTTAGCAAAATAGATATACCAGAAGGGTATCAATATGTGTATTATGATGAAAAACCTGGCACAGTGTTTAAACGGGCTTCTTATGAAGTTCACTATGTGGGTGCCAACTCTGAAGCAGAATTAGAAAGAAAGGCGGGGCTCTTAAACCAGCGTTCTGTTGGCGCGAACGTATCGGCAGAGCTAGCGGGTGTGATTGAGTTGGGCGCTGTAGGAGGGGAGGTCCATCACGACCGCGTTGCGGGGCAGCATGATTTGCATAGACATCGTTTCACACACGAAGCGTTGATTTTGATAGGTCAGACGAAGCGTATATAGGTACTATCGTCGTCGTAGTCGCCTGCATATTGCTTTGAATATGTATCTCGCACCTCGAGCGCAACAAGAGGAAGGACAAGCAGAAGCTCATATGCCCACAGCAGCCGATGTAGCATGGGTGGCGCCTGTGTTGGCGAATGCTCCTGGCACATTGGATGAGGATATGGCAACAGCCTTTTCCCAAGCAGAGGAACTCCGTGAGCAGATGCAACAGAATACAAGCTATAGTTTGACTCCAGCAGATCGTATTGCATTGCTGGACATGTATGTATCCAAAGGCGTTCGTAATGCTCAGCAGATGGCCGGCAAGGATGCTATTGTTGTGATAGGCAACACGGGAGCAGGGAAAAGCACGCTTTTGAACTACCTAATCGGTTGCAGGATGGCCAGGATAACCCGGCGCGAGGCAATAGAGCTAGGGATTAGGGTTCGTAATGCAGTAGAGGAAGTAGTGGTAGTGTCTGAAGATAGTCCCCAGCCTGAGGTCATGCGGATTGGTCACGAGAATGTTTCCGAGATGTTTCTACCTGAAATTGTCTACGATAGCGGTAATCGTGTGGCATACTGCGATTGCCCTGGCTTCTTCGATACTAGGTCTGCTGAAGTGAACGTTGCCAATGCAGCCAATATACAGAGTGTGCTGAAGTATGCGAAGAGTGTCCGGCTACTTATATTACTTGACTATCACAAGCTCCTCTCCGACAAAGGCAAAGGAGTTTCGGAGTTGTTGACGATGTGTGAGCAGCTTTTTGGAAGTAGCGACCGCCTAGTTGCCCATAAAGAAGGACTCTTGTTGGGTGTGACACAAGTGCCTCCTAGTCTGAGTTTGGCGCGTATTCGAGGGGACCTTGAAGAAAATACACCCGCTATCATGCGGATGTTGTCAGAGCGTGTGTTTTTGTATGATCCTATAAATGCAGGGGGCCAAGATTTCTTGCAGCTGCGTGCATTAAGACAACGTATTCATGCATTACAGCCGATACATCCATCGGCTAATTTATTTCATACAGTACTTACCCATGGGGACCAATACGAACTTAGAGAAATTGTAGAAGCCCAGAGTAAAATTTTATTGGGACACGTGTCGGGGGGCGACTATGTGGCTGCTGCAGCTTGCTGGCAGGTCCTACAACGCTTGTGTGTTATCAGCCACTCTGCTGTCAAGCGGAGTCTAGACGGAGTCCAAGGGTGTCTCGTGGACGCGTTTACCCAGCTGGAGTTTTCTTTTCGAGAAGCTTGCCATAACCATCGATTCGAACAGGCCCAAGAAAGTCTAAGCCTGCTTACGCAGATTTTATCTGCTTTTTCTGCTGCGATATCTGTGCTGGACCTACCTGAGTTGTTTGAATTACAGGCATGTTATGACAAAGCGTTAAAGAGCCATCGAAAGCACAACGCACTGCGTGCACGTTGTCAAGAGCTATTTCAGGCCCATGAAGCGATGCGTGAGCAGTACGACACGGATCAGTTGCGTAATGCCACCGAACACCAGCGCTTGCTTGATTCGCTAGCGGAACAGCAGCGTGTCGCGATCGAGGCCCAAGATGCCTTGCGTAGTGCGCATGGCAAACGAGAGCAAGCGCTGCGCGATGAGCTTGCCAACAGCCGCGGAATGCATAAGTCGTATGTAGCACAGCTTGAGCAAGAGCGTGACGCGCTACTGCGTAAAAAGGATGAGGACATGGCCCAGGCACAACAGTCAGCTAGTGATGAGTATCGAGTGTTGAGAAGAGAAAAAGAAAAACTTGAACTCGAGTACGAGGAGAAGCTCAACCAGGCTCTTTCTGAGCAAAAAAACACGGAACGCAATTATGAGGAGATATTATCGGATCAAGCGGCACGATTTCAGGCCAAAATCCAGGAGCTCGAACAACAAGCCGCAGTAGGTGCCCAGCAGCTGGATATAGCACGTATCCCCCTTATGGCATTTGGAGCTAGGGAGTGGCAGAAATACTTTGGATATGTGGGCAATGAGCCTGAATTGTCTGCCAATATAGATACATTGCTGGCCGAAGGTTGCCCCTTTTGGCCCGATCGAAAAATCGAAGACACGCACCTATTATTCCTGATGCCGGAGCAGATCGATGGGCAGCCTTTTACCCTGAACTTACTCTCGGCACTCATCCAGAATCCTCGTGTAGGAGGTCATTCAGTACGATATAGGCGTTACGGTCCGGGTACACGTAAGCAGCTGGGAGACCAACCTTCTGGGGCTTCTTACTGGGTATTGCTGACCCGAGATATTCTGCCCGGGAGCCAGAACAAAACTTATGAAGTACAGGAGGCCTGGATGTGCGAGCCCGACGCTGCCCGTGCGGGGTATGCACTACCGCGTGTGCTGGAGGCAGCGACAGGGGCTTTGCTGCATTATGTACGCAGCGCGGGGGGACGTCTGTACGCCGACAATCCGAGTGTCTTCACGCGCTGTTCAGAACGAATAAGTGGCTATGATGACGAGCTATATGCGGTTGTTGTAGGTGATTTTTCTTCTGATGGCCTCGTAATCCGTACCAACAACAGTAAAAGTGACCGCCTAGGCGTGGCAGGATGCCGAAGATGCAAAAGTCCTTGACTTGAAGCAGCTAAGAAGTTTATGTACTATACTTTGGAGAGAGAAGTTTGTATTTGAGAAATGTTGATTGACGTTGCTAATTTTTAATCGATAGCTTGTTACAGAACGACTGCAGCAAACATCTGATCCATGAAATCATAATACGGAACGCTACCTTTTTAGTAATGCCCATCGATTCATGGAGTCCAGCTTAACCATTTAGCCTTATGAAGCAGATACCTATATTTATTTGTAGCATTTTTGCGGTCTTATGTTTATCTCAGTGCCAGTCGTATTCTCCTGGTCTCCATATCGGAGAAGAGGGCCATGTGTCTCCCCTACCGGACGTTGCGTCTCCTTTGACCACGTCTGAGCCGGAGTCTACGGGCGACTCTATACAGTCTCACACCGTACTGTCCTCCCAAGTAGCCTCTTTGTCCTTCCACTGCTTCCCTAGTGAGTCACCTACTCCTTTGGGTCGCTCAGCTGTTTTGTCTGAGGAAAACCCAGAAACCCTAGGGCCCTGGCAGAGCGCAAGTGGCAGGTGGTTACTATTCAAGCGCACGCCCCATACGCACACATGGCGCGCCCATGCTTCAAACGAAGTCTTCTCGGTTCATAGCCGCTTACCGCTTAGTTGTACGCTGCGTTGGTTACAAAATCAGTCAGCTGCCCAGATACGTAACTACCTTTACATACTGGCCAACAAAGCCCATCCTACAGACGAATTGTGCGTTTATGTAGGCACGTTAGGTCTTCGGGGCGGCATGGACGCATCGGAGTCTGAGGCGCGCATTCAACAGTTAGGTAACTATGTATCTGGTGGCTCAGCGAGCGTCGAGCAAGTATCAGGCAAGGATGTAGTCGTAGTACTAGGGGGTACGGGAGCCGGTAAGAGTACATTTATCAACTACCTGTTGGGCCGTACGATGGTGAGTAGGCCACTCGGCGACATAGACCCAGGATCAGATAGCAGCAATAGGAGGGTGATATCTGTGTCGCCAGGCGAAGAAGAGGTGGCTACTATAGGCCATGGAGGATTGCAACGACCGCAGACATTGCTGCCACAAGTTGTTGTAGGCCCCAACGACGGAGAAGTGGTCTATTGTGATTGCCCAGGCTTTGGAGATAGTCGTGGTCCAGAAATAGACATAGCCAATGCGGTTAACATTAAACGTATTCTTGAGGCAGCCCGTAACGTAAGCGTACTGGTCTTGGTTGAGAGAGCTACGCTAGAAGCGGGCCGTGGCAACGGTCTTAGGATGCTACTGAATCGGTGCCAGACGCTATTTGGAGGTTCGGCGTCACTGGCATCTAGTGCACACTGGCTGACGATTGGGATTACCAAGATGGGCGGAGACCCAGACATAGACATGGCCTACATCTCAGAGCACCTAGTCGGCGAAGAAGACGAAGACGGGCTTATGTCACAGCTTCTAGGTCAAGAGCAGGTTGTACTGACCGATCCCCGAGATATGGGGAGGGAGGATTTTCTTACGCAAGAAGCGTGTGTTGCTCGGCTTACGTCTCTTCCTGGACTTGCGAGCGCCACACTCGATCTGCAAACACCCCTGAATGCAGAAGCGAGGCAGCGTATTCGGGAGATAGTTGAGGCCTTGGTAGGGGATGTGCGTAGCGCAGTGGCTGTTAGGGACCACGCTACTGCGTTTGCTAAATGGACATTGCTCTCGCAGCTCCGATCGCTGGTATCTAGCGTGGCGTTGGATCGTATGATTCAAGAGGGCAAGGATGCGATTCGGGCTGGTTTTTTGGAGTGTTACAACTCTTATACAACAAGTTGCTACGCTTCTGGCGACACGGGCAACTTTACAAAGCCCGATGAATTGAAGGCAGATTTAGCGTCAGCCCTGGATAATTTCTCTACTGAAGTATGCGGCTATACTTCTTCTAATCTCCAGGAGGCTTACGATGCTGCGAAGTCGAGATATGCTAAGATGTCTCGTCTCTTTGCCCTACTCCCTGCTGAGGCTTCCGAGGTAGCATTTGGAGCGGCAGCGTGGAAGGAGTACTTTGGGGTAGATGTAGGTGAGGAGCCCGCATTGCCAGAGAACATTGAGGAGCTATTGGACGGTAAAGCGCCGTTTACCTTAGATGGTGAAAGGACCCCTCAACGTATACGAGACAATCACTTGTTGGTGTTGATCCCTGCCAAGGTGAATGGAAAGCCGTTTAGCTTGACCAAGCTGGGGGAGTTAGTGAAGCGGTATTTCCCGGGCAATAAGGAGGGATATCGTGAGTATGCTGATAGCGTACGAAAACAGTTTGGCAGCAAAACTCCGGGTAAGCCGTATTGGATGCTGTTGACGCGTACTGTGTTGTCGGGCAGCCGGGACGAGAATTATAGTGCTCAAAAGACAATGATGCAAAAATATTCGCGCCAGGGTTATGGTTTGCCGAGTAGTTTAGAGGCAGCTACGGGGATCTTACTTCACTATGCTCGTCATCGTGAGCGTTTGTATGGGGATAATTCTTGGACCTACACATGTTGCACGGCTACGGAGTTGGTTGGTGGAAAATGGCCGTTGTTTGTTGGGGGCTTCGGGGCTTCTGGTCTCTATGTCCACAGCCTCGGCCTCTATGATGATAGTCTTATCGGCGTTGCTGGTTGCTGGAAGTTATAGGCCATTGGATATTGGAACTTTGGCCT
>WTJV01000040.1 GCA_011524725.1 Amoebophilaceae bacterium
ACTTTAACACAAACCTCTACTTTTTATTGGATCTATTTTAGGGGGCAACGTCAATTCTTTCCTTGTACCTGTTGATGTATAAAAAAATGGCCCTATCAATCTATTAATAAGCAAATCTAATACGGTGTGCGACAAAAATGAAATTATAAATAAGCATACTGCATTGATAATGCGTGTAGCATAAGTTAATTTGACATATATATTTGCATTAATAAAACGAATAATCACATATTTTTTATAAAAAGTATTGACAATTTATAAAAACATCATTTTTTTGTAAAAAATATTTATAAATAAACTATATATGTATAATATCAATTGCCAGTCGACCCCATCCGCTTGCAGCATAGCTGCGCTATTTTTAGGAATCAGCTTGCTAAGCGGCTGCCATCAGTCTCACCAGCTAGGCATGGAATACAACCCGCAGGAGATCTTGGATAAGAAGCTCAACGACCCCCAGGTAGTCCTCACGCCCAGCGAGAGCATTACACTCCTTCATCACTGCACCCGGCTGGGCGAACAAAGTGCTGCGCCAGCTACCGAGAAGACCGTCAGTATCTTTGCGGGAAATACCGGTGCTGGAAAAAGTACCTCCTTAAACGCTTTACTAGGATGCCGGATGAAAGTCGTAAGGTCTAGAGACATAGGCTTATCTGGCGTAAGAAGGCAAGTAGTCATCGTAGATCCTGATAGCGACATCGCCGAAGTGATGCCTATTGGACATCATAGTAGCCAATCCCAAACCTTTCTGCCGCAGATCGTACAAGTCCCCAATAGTCCAGAAAACGCCTATTGTGACTGTCCTGGGTTCTCAGATACGAGATGCCCTGAGATCAACATCGCCAATGCCATCAACATTAGAAAAGTCCTGCAGCGAGCAAACGGCGTTAAAGCCATTTTCTTGACAAGCTATAACGGACTCTTGGAGGACCGAGGTAACAGCATCAAAACTATGGAGAACATGTGCCAGCAGATGTTTGGGGGCGGGGAAATCGGTATAAACAACCTTAAAAGGTACCAGGACTCTGTGCGCTTGGGTATCACTAAAGCGCCTATTTTCGAAGATGGTGAGCCGATTACATGCGATGAGGTCAGCGAATTATTAATAGAATCTAGGAACAAAATAGCTGAGATCCTCGCCAACCGTGTCTTTCTCTTTGATCCGCTAGATCGCGGTAGTGATAACCGAGACTTCTGGTCGCTAGAGCAATGCCGTAATGAAATAGCACAGCTCGAGAGCATCCCTCAACAAGAAGCCGCCACCCTCTTCCAGACCGCAATCAATGACAAAGATCGCACCTACTTGCTCGACACAGCACGGCATCTGAGAGCGCAAATAACGCGTTCCATCACACAAGTGGACACTACTACACTGGGGCAACGCTGGCAATTATTCCAGCAACTCCGAATCATCGAACATCCTGAAATAGAGCGGCTCCAGGGAGAGGTCTTGTCTGAAATAAATGTAGCGATATTGAAACGGGCTGAGGGTGTCACAAGTAGTGCCAGCGTACGTAATTTCGACGATGCAGAGAGGAAGTTGGACCAACTCGTAAGCATAACCAATAACCTCCCTGGAGCTCCATTGGTCTGCGATATCAATGATTTGAGAGCAAATCTTAGGTTTTGTAAAGAGAAACAGAGAGATGAGGAAGCTTTCAGGAAGCAGATTGCTAGCCTGACAAAGGAAATAGAAGCGTTGAAAAAACGAGAGCAAGATAGAAGAATGGATCTACTGGCTGTCTTAGGTCCTTTGGCACCATTTATCTGGTAACCATAATCCTATTTCGTTGGCCCTTAAGAAAGGGTGAATTCATCGAATTTAAGCGCTAGGTAGTGTCGTCAAACTATGCCAGCCCATAGAGCAATACATCGTATCTGAATCGCTGCCAAGAAAGAACTGGCCCGCTTTGCATAGCGGGTCGTTATCCCACGCCAACGCTTGAGATGTAAAAAAGCATTTTCCACTTGATGACGTAACTTGTATTTCTCTTTGTCATAGGGGTGGGGCATCTTCCTGGCTCTCGTAGCTGGGATGACTGCTTTCATTTTTTGATCTTTGGCTTGACGTAGTATCTTATCGGTATCGTAGCCTCTATCTGCCAGTAAGTGTTGCGCCTCCATGCCTGCTATCAGAGCGCATGCCTGCTGACAATCTGCATGACTACCTTCGGTAATAATCGCCCGTATAGGCCTCCCAGACGCATCTACGGCTAAATGTAGTTTGGTATTGAGCCCCCTTTTGTGTGGTTCATCGCTTCATTACCGCCTTGGGCCCCAGCTGCATGGGGGTGTACCTTGATGTGGGTGGCGTCTATGCTTACCCACGCAAAATTTGGTTCATCGGCTAAAACTTCCATAATAGAAGCCCATATACCTTTGTCTCTCCAACGGGAAAAACGACGGTGCGTGTTTTTCCAATCCCCATAGTCGGCAGGTAAATCTCGCCAGGGGGCACCGGTTCTAATGATCCAAAAAACAGCGTTGATAAATCGGCGATTGTCTTGCGCTACACCTCCCCAAGATCCTTTACGCCCCGGGAGTATTGGTTCAAGTTTGGCCCAAACTTTATCTGAGATGTCATGTAGGATTTTGAAGTTTTCATACGTGCTTTTTTAATAAACTCGACAAAAGAAAAAATAGTAACCAGTCCCAAAATACAAGATTTTTCCTAAATTCTCATAGTGTGACGATACTATCTAGGCGAGGTAATCTTTAATTCATTTCAAAAATAGGGTAGAAAAAAGGATTTGCTGTGACAAGGATAGTTGTTTATCCTTGGTCTCAAAGATGACATGCAAAAACTGTTCATCCAGCTTGACTATAAAGAACGGCAGGGTGCGCAACCAACAACGTTACCGATGCAAGGATTATGGACTTAACTTTGCTGAAGGAGACCGGAGAAAAGGGAAAAATATTGATAAGCAGCGTATGACCATCCATCTCTACCTAGAGGGTATGAGTTTTAGAGCCATAGGAAGCGTATTAGACGTGCATAATGTCACCGTATTGAACTGGATCCGCAAGGTAGGTACAGAGGCGAAAGCCTATCACGATTCTCAAGCGTTGCCTGAACGGGTAGAGATCATAGTGCTAGATGAGCTATGGAATTTTATCGGTAAAAAAAAGAAAACTATGGATTTGGTTTGCATTGGACAGAGGCGGGAAACGTATACTTGACTTTGTTACGGGGATCCGGTAGGCGAGCACAGTCAAATTGCTGTGGTCAAAAATCAAAGACATAGCATGCGCCCAGTATAGTACTGACCACTTTGCAGCTTATCAAAGCCTTGTATCCGGCCATCATGTGGCTACTAAAAAGGAGACGCAAAGTATAGCGTCTAACAATGCTAATACAAGGCACTACTTGGCCAGATTTGGCAGGAGGACTAAATGTTACTCTAAGTCAGAAACGTTAGTCATTCGTTCCTTGTACCTGTTGATGTATAAAGAAATGGCTTTATCAATCTATTAATAAGCAAATCCCTTCTTTTGGAGAAGAATCTTCATGAAAATATGCCTCTACACCTAATGTTCGATGCAATTTTCCTTTCCTAGGGGGCGACTCATTTGTCTTGAAAGACCATAGGCTTGCTGCCTGATTGAGGATAGGGTTGCATAATGATATCATCGTAACAAGTTCTTGCATCTAGACAGCACAGCGTTCCATACACATGCTATAAGCATTGCTGGTACCGAAAGCAATCAACGGTATGGTCATTCACAAGCCCCATTGCTTGCATAAATGCGTAAATGATCGTTGAACCCACAAAACTCATTCCTCGCTTCTTAAGATCCTTAGAAATTTTATCGCTCAGTGGCGTGGATGCTGGAACCTGTGCCCCATGAGACCATTTATTGGTTATAGGCTTTCCCGACACAAACTCCCAAATGTACTCCGAAAAAGTCCCGAATTCTCTTTGGATTTTAAGATATGCAATCGCATTTTTCCGCACGGAAAAGATCTTTAGGCGATTGCGGACAATCCCACTGTAATGTATTAATTCTTCCAGCGCTATATCTGTCATGGCTGCGCACATAGTAGGATCAAATTCATGGAAGGCTGTGTTGTAGCTTTCTCGCTTGCCTAAGATCGTTTCCCATGAGAGGCCTGCTTGTGCCCCTTCAAGAATGAGGAATTCAAAAAGTTTTCGGTCATTATAGACGGGTACGCCCCACTCTTCGTCATGATATTGAACGTAATGCGGTTTATGCAGTGGAACCCAAGAGCAACGTTGTTTGTGCATAAGCTATATCCATTAAAAGGTGAATTTTAGAAATTTGCTCAATCGTTACAAATTCACAAACTAGCACTTCTATACCTAATCTTAGTGCATCTCAGATAACAGGGGCATTGAGTTACATTGGTTTAGCGTGGCTTACTCCCAAAACTCCCAGAGCAAAAAGCGTTGTGATGAGGGGAAAAAATGTGTCTGTTTTTATCGATTAAGCAGTTCGTGATCTTGCGCAAATAGACACGTTACCTTTTCAGTTCATGAGCCAAGGTTGCATCTAAAATATACAGACTGCCATTCGGTTGAGACTTTGTAATCTTCTCCACGGTTACCTATCATTGCATGGCCTACGCTCCAAGAAACTACGATGGGTAGTGAAAAACCTCATATATTGCCTATTCACTAAACTAGCAAATAATACGGTTATAGTACCAGATAGGTCTTGTTACTTTCTTTGATTGATTTTACTCATACTTCTGGTCTCTTGACACATAGTTCGTAATTCGAGTACGGTATGTATTCAATAATTATCAATATAAAAAGAAGCTCTTTTCTAGGACTCTCTCTTTTCTTGTTCTTCTCAGAGGTACAATCCCCCCAAAGTCCCACGAGGGCCATTGCTTCTACCATACACACAGTTCAAAATGAAGCCATGTTTCAGGGTGCTTCTATCGGCTGTTATGCTGTAAACATCACACAAAATAAAGTCATTACTGACATTAATGGCACAAAGAGCTTTATACCTGCTTCTACTCTCAAGCTTCTTACTACTGCAGCCGCTCTGGATACCCTGGGTAAAGATCATCGGTTCAAAACTACCATCCAGTATGATGGAGAAATAGATGAGGAAGGGACTTTACATGGCAATATCTACATTAAGGGCGGCGGCGATCCTGCATTGGGATCTCGTAATTTTCAGGACCAGTACTACAAGCCTTATTTCATAGATACTTGGGTTCAAGCTATCCAAGAGAAAGGCATCAATAAGGTGACTGGTTCAGTCATTGGCGATGCCTCTATCTACACGGACGAGTGGATCATTCCGGATACATGGTGTGTAGGTGATTTAGGCGAATACTATTCGGCAGGGGTAGATGGACTGTCTATCTTTGACAATATCTGCAGCATTAGTCTCCAAGCTACACAAAAAGGTGAAGAAGTCTCCCCAATCGACATTGCTCCTCCACTTACTAAGGAAGTAAAAATTGTATCTCAAGTAAGAGGGACTGCTATTGACGATCCCCAAGTCGACATCAGTGGATTTCCTGACTCTGCCATACGTGTCATGCAAGGAGAAATTCCCTGCGATGGTCGAGTAGTTATTGCAAAGAGTACTATTCCTGATCCCGCCCACTGGGCTGCTTACACTTTGAATCAGGCCCTTCAAGAGCAATGCATCGATGTTGCACAGCCTCCTACTATTATGCGCAGAAGTACTATGCCCTTCACAGTTAGGAAAGACCTTTATACTACCCTATCACCTCCACTAAGCGAGATTATTCTAACGGCCAACCATGAAAGCGTCAATAATTATGTGGAACATTTTTTGAGACATCTGAGTTTGGCAGCTGTGGGGCAAGGCGATATCCTTAGTGGTACACAGGTACTCAAACAATTTTGGTCGGATCGAGGTGTAGACGTTTCTGGCATGTTGCTCCATGATGGTAGCGGTCTCTCTAGGTATAATGCTCTTACTCCCAAACAGCTTGTAGAAGTCCTTCGTTATATGAAGAGCAGTCATCATTTCGCACTCTTCTACGATTCACTCCCCATAGCAGGGGAAACAGGGAATCTAGTTATTCCTTTTAGTGAAGCATCCTTCAAGGGCAAACTTCGTGCTAAGTCGGGCACGCTCAGTCATGTGAGAGGGTTTGCAGGTTACTGTACCAATCAAGGTGGAGATGAGGTCGCCTTCGCGGTCATTGTCAATTATTATGATGGTTCACGTAGCGGTGCAGATAAAGCAATAGAAAGAATATTGGAAGCTTTTATTCAATAAAAACATGCATGTAACTAAAGAAAGGATAAGCTGTTCTCCAGGGATGCGTGCCTAACTGATAATCTATGATGCTATGCGGCTTGCTGTTGTAGGTGTTACAGGTCTTGTGGGCCAAGAGATTCTGCATGTCTTGGAGGGGCGCAATTTTCCTGTTCAGCGGCTATATCTCGTAGCTTCTACAGGCTCTTCAGGCCAATCAATCCACTGGGCAGGACAGGAGTATTCCATCATGAGTCTGGAGGAGGCATTGGCAGAGAATCCTCAAATTGCCCTCTTTGCTACTAGTAAAGAGATATCTGAAATGTGGGCACCGCGTTTTGCGGCGATAGGCACTACAGTCATTGACAATTCGACAGCTTGGCGTATGCACCCAGCATATAAGCTGATTGTACCTGAAGTAAATGGCCACTTACTGCAAGCCAGTGATCGAATTATTGCCAATCCCAACTGCTCTACCATCCAGCTCGTCATGGCTTTAGCCCCTCTTCACCATCATTATGGTATCCATAGATTAGTCATCTCGACGTATCAGGCGGTGACAGGTAGTGGAAAACAAGCAGTTGCACAGCTGATGGCAGAACGTCAAGGAGCGACCGATGTGCCTCAAGTGTATCCCCATGCCATCGATCTCAATGTTATTCCTCGTGTAGATGATTTCCTAGATGGCGGCTACACCAAAGAAGAAATGAAGCTTGTAAACGAGACGCGGAAGATATTGGATGATCCCTCAATCCAAATAACGGCTACAGCTGTTCGTGTTCCTGTATTAGGGGGACATTCCATGGCTGTCAATGTAGAACTGTCCCGAGCTTTTGATTTGAACGAAATTACTAACTTGTTGCACAGCACTTCCGGTGTGGTGGTACAAGACGATGTATTACAGCATCAATATCCCATGCCCCTCTATGCTCGCCGCAGAGATGAAGTGTTTGTGGGCCGTCTGCGTCGAGATTGCACACAGCCGCATGCCTTGAATATGTGGATTGTAGCAGATAATTTACGCAAAGGAGCAGCTACCAATGCTGTTCAGATTGCCGAGGCTGTACAACAGTTGATGAATCAGCGTTGAATATGCCATGCATGTATCCAGCAGGGCAATGCGTATGATTTTAAAACACACATGCGTAACGTTGCTACCCTAGTATTCAGTGCCGCTTGTTGGCTTTACCTTCAGATTTCCTTAAGTGATCATTATAGGTGATTCTTGTAGGTGGCTAACTTATTAAGACCTTGATCTGCTGCATTGCCTACCCAATAGGCTTTGTGCATTGGGCCTAAGCTTTCGGTAAAAAAATGTAATTTTGTCAGCTATTCGGTCATATGGACGGTATATCGTTTTCCGTGCAGTACGGAGGCCTGTTGGCACTGTTTGGCACAGTATGTGGTAAAGAGAAGGAAGGATATATCATCCAGGACGATAATTTTTCAATTTGTAAAACGTATATCAATTATGAGCAATGTTAATATCACTCCTTTGGCAGATCGAGTTCTGGTAGCTCCAGCCCCTGCCGAAGAGAAGACAGCCAGTGGCATTATTATTCCTGATACAGCCAAAGAGAAACCCCAGAAAGGGCAAGTCATTGCGGTGGGCCCAGGTAAAAAAGACGAACCTACGACGGTAAAAGTAGGTCAATACGTACTATATGGTAAGTATGGAGGTACAGAGATCACCATTGAGGGAGAAGATTATCTCATCATGCGTGAGTCAGACATCTACGCAATTGTATAGCGTATAAGAGATTTTTTAGAACTTCAATTTTTAACTCCAAAACACGATTAACATGGCAAAAACTATACTGTTCGGATCAGAAGCACGTGAAAAGCTCAAAAAAGGCGTGGATACCATGGCCAATGCAGTCAAGCTCACGTTAGGACCTAAAGGCCGAAACGTCATCTTAGATAAAAAGTTTGGTGCACCTAGCGTGACCAAAGATGGCATCTCTGTGGCCAAAGAGATCGACTTGAAAGATCCAGTAGAAAACATGGGTGCTCAACTTGTCAAAGAAGTAGCCTCTAAAACAGCAGATAGTGCCGGAGACGGTACTACCACAGCTACCCTGCTAGCGCAATCTATTTTTGCAAATGGTATTAAAAATGTGGCTGCAGGTGCTAATCCCATGGACCTAAAAAGAGGCATAGACAAAGCTATTGCTGCTGTTGTGGAGCAGCTCAAGAAAAACTCCAAGCCTATCAGCGGCTCTAAAGAAATAGAGCAAGTAGCTACTATCTCGGCCAACAACGACAGCATGATTGGCAAGATGATTGCCGATGCTATGGACCAAGTAGGTAAAGATGGTGTTATCACTGTAGAAGAAGCCAAAGGGACCGCTACAGAAGTAAAAGTTGTAGAGGGTATGGAATTCGACCGTGGTTATTTATCCCCGTACTTTGTAACCAATACAGAGAAAATGGAGACCGAGCTCGAAAATCCTTATATCCTGATTTACGATAAGAAGGTATCTTCCATGAAGGAGTTGCTTCCTCTGCTTGAAAGCGTATCCCAGACCGGGAAACCCCTATTAATCATTGCTGAAGATGTAGATGGAGAAGCTTTGGCTACGTTGGTAGTCAACAAAATACGTGGAGCCCTCAAAGTAGCTGCCGTTAAGGCGCCTGGCTTTGGCGATCGAAGAAAAGCCATGTTAGAGGACATAGCCGTGCTTACAGGAGGTACTGTAGTTTCTGAAGAACAAGGGTACAAACTGGAAAATGCTACGCTAGATTACTTAGGTACGGCCGAAAAAGTGAACATGGACAAAGAGAATACCGTGATTGTGAATGGAAACGGTAAAAAAGAGGATATACAGGCAAGGGTCAACCAACTCAAAGCCCAGATAGAAAGCACCACTTCGGATTACGATAGGGAGAAGCTCCAAGAGCGCTTGGCTAAACTCTCAGGTGGTGTGGCTATTCTCTATATTGGCGCAGCTACTGAGGTAGAGATGAAAGAAAAAAAGGATCGCGTGGATGATGCGTTGCATGCTACCCGGGCAGCTGTACAAGAAGGTATCGTTCCTGGTGGTGGTGTTGCGCTTATTCGAACCCTGGACGCTATTGCAGGTGTGCAGGTAGACAATGAAGACCAGACTACAGGGGTGACTATTGTTCAGTCTTCGTTAGAAGCGCCATTGAGAACGATTGTAGCCAATGCCGGAGGAGAAGGTTCTATTGTATTGCAAAGAGTCAAAGAAGGGAAAGACGATTTTGGATACAATGCCCGGACCGATACTTACGAGCATCTATACAAAGCGGGTGTCATTGATCCTACCAAGGTGACTCGGCTGGCACTAGAGAACGCAGCCTCTATCGCTTCCTTGCTCCTCACTACAGAGTGTGTAGTAGCAGAGGACCCAGAAGATGAGAAAGCGTCTCCAGCTGCACCTCCAATGGGTGGTGGTATGGGAGGCATGATGTAATCTAGATTTCCTACTGGACTGTCAAGGGTTCTGGGGCTGTAGGCCTTAGAACCCTTTTTCATTGTATCGCATCTTTTACAGGGATGCACAATCTTATTATCTTTGTAAACTGCTGATTTTACAGATTATACTTGTTATGAAGATCACTTTCTTAGGGCATGCCTGCTTTATGGTAGAAGTCAATAAGACCAAATTACTCTTTGACCCCTACATCTCTCCAAATCCACTTGCACGAGCGGTCGACATAGACGCCATCCGAGCTGATTATATACTTCTTTCGCATGGTCACTATGATCATGTGGCAGATGTAGAACGCATTTACCATAATCACCCTGCTACCTTGATTGCTAATCTTGAAATAATCAACTGGTACAAAAAAAGAGGTATCACCCAATCCTTACCTATCAATCCTGGAGGCAAGCAATTGCTAGAATTTGGCTCTATTAAGGCGGTACATGAACCCCATGCTAGCTCTATGCCTGACGGGAGTTACGCAGGTACTGCCATGGGCTTTGTTGTACAAAGCGCAGGTAAGGCTTTTTACTTTGCTGGAGACACTGCCTTGCATCAGGATATGAAGCAGATTGCTACTTTTTACGATCTTGACTTTGCTATCCTACCCATAGGAGATACTTTTACTATGGGTATTGAAGAGGCCTTATATGCAGCAGATTATGTGGGTGTGGAAAAGATCATTGGCATGCACTACGATAGTTTTCCTGGCATTGAAGTAGACCACGAAGAGATGCGACGTCTTACAGAAGAACAAGAAAAAACACTTATCTTGATGGAAATAGGCCATACTATTGAACTATAATGGGAAGAACAATCGCCATTGCCAATCAAAAAGGAGGGGTTGGTAAGACGACTACTGCACTTAACTTAGCTGCTAGTTTGGCTGTCTTAGAGCACAAGACACTGCTCATAGATGTTGACCCACAAGCCAATGCTACTTCTGGACTAGGGATAGATCCTAAGAAAGTTACCAGTAGTATTTACGAATGCATGATCGATGTAGCTAAGCCTAGCCACATCATTCAGAGCACTGCCATTCAGTATTTAGAGGTTGTTCCTTCGCATATCAATCTTGTCGGGGCAGAGGTAGAGATGATTAATTTTGAAAATAGGGAAGAAAAGATGCGAGAACCTTTGGCGACTCTCCGTAAAGATTATGAGTACATCATCATTGACTGTGCTCCTTCTTTGGGTTTGATCACCATCAATGCATTGACGGCTGCGGACTCTCTGATCATCCCGGTCCAGTGTGAATACTTCGCGTTGGAAGGCCTTGGTAAGCTGTTGAATACTACCAAGATCATTCAGTCACGTCTCAACCCTGAGCTGGAGATAGAAGGTATCCTCTTGACCATGTATGATTCTAGACTTCGTCTTTCTAATCAGATTGTAGAAGAGGTAAAAACACATTTTAAGAGCATGGTATTTGACACGATTATCCCTAGGAATGTCAAGCTGGGCGAAGCCCCGAGTTTTGGTAAGCCTGCTATCTTGTATGATGGGGAAAGCAAAGGAGCTGTAAGCTATCTCAATCTTGCTAGAGAAATTGCCGACAAGCAACGAACGTAACCTACCGTCACTTTGGTAATGGTATGAGTAAGCTAAAGACACCACAACGGAAAAGTGCACTGGGCAGAGGGCTCAATGCCTTACTCGAAGATGCCTCTTTTTTGGCTGAGGAGCGGAGGATTAGTCCCACGCAAGAGATCGCCATCGAAAAAATTCAGGTGAATCCCTTTCAGCCTAGAAAAGACTTTGACGCCACTACTTTGCAGGAATTGTGCGACTCTATTAAACTACACGGCATTATTCAACCACTTACTGTCAGGCAATTAACCGCATCAACCTACCAGCTGATTGCCGGGGAGCGCAGGTTAAAAGCGGCTAAGATGGCAGGGTTTAGCCATATCCCTGCTTATATACGTACTGCTGATGATCAGCAGATGTTAGAAATAGCCCTTGTTGAAAATATACAACGAGAAAACTTAAACCCCATTGAAATAGCCTTAAGCTATCAGAGGCTATTGACGGAGTGCCAGATCAAACAAGAAACGCTAGGTGCTAGGGTGGGAAAGAATCGCGTAACCGTGAATAATTATCTGAGGTTGCTTAAGCTGCCTCCTGAAATACAGATTGCTTTGCGTGACCAGAAGATTGGAATGGGACATGCCAGAGCCCTCATTAATGTAGAAGCGGTTGATGCACAACTTGGTATCTTCCAAGAGATCATTGAAGAAAATCTCTCCGTAAGAAATGTAGAATTACTTGTCAGAAACATAGCACGCGATAAGTCTCCTAAGGTGCTCCCTAAAGAGAAAGGAACAAACGCCTTAAAACGTACTATGCATGACGCTAGTAACCAGTTGACTGACCGGCTAGGGACCCGGGTAAAGGTTCATTTACAAGCCGAAGAAAGAGGAAAGATAGAAATTGCTTTTATCAATGCGGCGGATCTGAGTAGAATTTTGAAAATGCTATTGGTAGGCCCATGACTCAACGATGCGTTTGTGTGCTGATTCCTTGGCTGTTTTTTGCCCATGTGTCAGCGGCTTTGGCTGGGACATGGTCTCAGCAGCAACACGTACGCCAACATTCGCTTACGTTATGCCAGGACAGTGCTGTAGCACTCGCTACGGCATCTCGAGCCATTAACACTAGTACTTCCGATGAGCGATTGTCTGCAGCTGCTACCATACAACAGGATACTACCGCCCAGTATCGTAATATAGCCGAATCGAAAATAACACAGCGAGCTTGGATGTATTCTGCTATTTTACCAGGATGGGGGCAAGTTTACAACAAGCAATACTGGAAGGTGCCAGTACTCTATCTAGGATTTGTTGGTTTGGGGTGGGGAGCTATGTATTACGATGGGGAATATGCTACGTTCAAGCAAAGACTGATTCAAGGCAAACAAGGAAATAGCCTAAAGAGCTATGTAGATGAGTGTAGGCAAGGTCGTGATCTATGCATCATATTTGTGTCCTTGTGGTACGTCATTAATATCTTTGACGCCTATGTGGGGGCAAGTTTAAAAACCTTTACGTTATCTGAGGATATCGCCATGCAGGTGCAACCTAATGTATTTACTGCTATACCCAAAGAGCCTCATGTAGGTTTTAGTTTGACGTTAAGACTTGTAGGATGAGGATACTTTTAGTCGGCTATGGTAAAATGGGAAAAGCCATCGAACAAGTTGCTTTACAACGGAGCCATCATATAGCGTATAGGATCAGCTCGAGCAATGCGACTACCTTGGCTACTATCAACCCCAAGACCGTTGACGTCGCACTAGAGTTTAGCCAGCCAGCCACCGCTTATAGTAATATTTGTCAATGCCTCTCCAAGAATATTCCAGTTATCTCCGGAACTACGGGTTGGCTAGACAAAAAGGAAGCGTTACATGCCTACTGTAAGGCGCACCAAGGGACTTTTTTCTATGCTTCTAATTTTAGTATAGGCATGAATATTCTTTTTAAAGTCAACGCATACCTCGCTAAGCTCATGAATCCATTTTCTGAATATGAGGTAGCATTGACTGAGGAGCACCACTTAGAGAAAAAAGATATGCCTAGTGGTACCGCTATTACCCTGGCTGAGGGCATTGTTCAAAATATGAATCGTAAAAAAATGTGGGAGATGGCTCCTAAACAACAAGAAAATAGCGTAGGCGTTACGGCAGCAAGAAGGCAAGATGTTCCCGGTACACACACCATCACGTATACTGCTCCGTTAGATACATTGGCGCTTAAACACACAGCTCATAGCCGAGAGGGATTTGCGCTGGGGGCCGTTTTGGTAGCAGAGTGGCTACAAGACAAGCAGGGTATTTTGGGTATGGAAGATTTCTTACAGCTAGACAATGGCCAGAAGACCCATTAGAAGTTCTTTTATGCTACATCAAGTGCAGCTATGAAATCCCGTAGAAAAGTAACTTCTTCCCCAAGATCCAAGGCCCTTGAGTGGTTGCATGCGCTGGTATTTGCGGTCGTTGTTGCCAGCATAGTGCGTTGGTTTGCTATAGAAGCTTTTACCATTCCTAGCTCATCTATGGAGCAAACTTTGCTTACGGGAGATTTTATTTTTGTGAGTAAGCTGCACTATGGCGCGCGAACACCCAAGACGCCTTTACAGATTCCACTGACACATCAAACTATTGGCAGCACCAACATACCGTCTTATCTAGACTGGATCCAGCTCCCTCAGTATCGACTGCCAGGCTTCTCTCGTATCCAGAGAGGAGATAAAGTGGTTTTTAACTACCCCATGCAACTGGATAAACCCGTTGATTTGCGTACCTATTATATTAAGCGTTGTGTGGGACTTCCGGGAGATTCGTTTTGCATCAAGGAGGCACAAGTATATGTCAATGATGCTCCACAAACACAGTATCCAGGACTACAATACCGCTATCATCTAGAGACCACCGCGATATTTCAAGAACAATTCTTCAGACGATATGCCATTCGTGAGTTTATGCCCGCACAAGGCGGATACCTAGTACATACTACCCCTGCTACAGCAAAACAGCTAGGAAAGCTCCCATCTATCCAGGGAGTACGCCGCATAGTGATACCCCAGAGTAAGGTAAACGCACGGTTGCATTCTGACGGTACCACATTCCCTAGGAATGCAGATCATTTTGGACCCACTGTTGTCCCTGCTAAGGGGATGACTATTCCCATCAATGCCATAACTTTGGCGCAGTACGAACACGTCATTACCTATCATGAAGAACATCAGGATGTACAGATCGATAACAATCGGCTGTGGATTGATGGCCGCACAGTAGATACTTATACTTTTCGGAAAAATTATTATTTTATGATGGGTGACAACCGACATAACTCTGAGGATTCCCGCTTCTGGGGTTTTGTGCCTCAAGATCATATTGTAGGTAAGGCTGTTTTTATCTTATTTTCGCTGGATCCTAACAAGCGGTTTTTAGATAAAATACGCTGGGGGCGCATAGCCCGGTTAGTTAATTCCTGATGAAGCATACAAGCAAGTTGGCTTACCGCCTTGGGTAACTAGGGAGGAAAGTCCGGGCAACATAGAGCACCCTACTTCCTAACAGGAAGGCATCTAGGTTCAAGTCTAGATGACAGCTAGTGCCACAGAAAACAAACCGCTTTGCCCTAGGTAGAGTAAGGGTGAAAAGGTGGAGTAAGTGCCCACCGCTTGGCTGGTGACAGCCAAGGCATGGTAAACCTTAGGGGTTGAAAGGCCAAATAAATACTGCATTCTCGCATGGGATCACCGGCGGCTCGCTTGTGTTTTGTTACTGAAAGGCAGTATGGGTAGGCTGATAGAGGCTATGAGTGATCATAGTCCCAGATAGATGGTAAGCATGCCAGTTTTATGCTGGCATACAGAACCCGGCTTATAGACTTGCTTGTTGTTTTTATGGGTTATTGTCTATTACTGGCAAGTAGTTGAATTTTTATGCTTGTACCAGATTGAGATATCAGATGTCTCGTATTCATGCGCTTTGACATAGTGTATCTCCCTTACAAAGTCACACAATTCTTCCATGAACCAACTATCCAGTCGCCCCCATACGCAGTGGCCTGATCTTTTGGACGATTACCGGTTGGCTTGCGAAAGCCGCGCTGCTAGCCTTTTAGGCCGTAAAGAAGTCTTTATGGGAAAAGCCAAGTTTGGCATCTTCGGTGATGGCAAGGAAGTAGCCCAGTTGGCTATGGCCAAAGTATTTAAAGTAGGCGATTTTAGGTCGGGCTATTACCGTGACCAGACTTTGATGATGGCTATTGGCGCACTGACTATTCAACAATACTTTGCGCAACTCTACGCCCATGCTTCTGTAGAAGCAGATCCTGCCTCAGCGGGTAGGATGATGAATAGTCACTTTGCTACCCGTTTTTTGGACGACCAAGGACAATGGAAGACACTCACGCAGTGCAAGAACGTAGCTGCTGACGTTTCGCCCAATGGCTCACAAATGCCACGCCTAGTGGGATTGGCGTATGCCTCCAAGCTATATAGAGAAAATCCCCAGCTAGCCGATTTTCAAGAATTCTCCCACCAAGGTAATGAAATAGCCTTCGGTACTATTGGCAATGCAGCTACCTCGGAGGGCATGTTTTTTGAGGCTATTAATGCGGCTGGTGTCCTGCAAATTCCCATGTTGATCTCTGTTTGGGATGATGATTATGGCATTTCAGTATCTCAGGAATACCATACTATCAAAGAAGATATCTCCAAAGTTCTTGGTGGCTTTCAACGAACGACCAGCGAACGAGGCTATGAAATCTTCTCAGTCAGAGGATGGGATTACCCGGAACTATGTGCTGTTTATCGGAAAGCTGCTCATGTATGCCGTCAAGAACATGTCCCTGTCCTAGTTCATGTCAAAGAAATGACGCAACCCCAAGGCCATTCGACTTCTGGTTCTCATGAGCGCTACAAATCCAAGGAGCGCTTGGCCTGGGAGATAGAGCATGACTGCATTACAAAGATGCGTGCGTGGATCTTGAGCCAAGATCTAGCCACGGCTACACAACTAGACATCATCGAGCAAGAAGCTCGCGAAGAAGCCCAACGACAAAAGAATGCAGCTTGGCAGGATTTTAAAACAGCTATACAACAAGACCATAGTCAAGCTATTGGCATACTTCAAGGAGTAGTTAATGCAGGGGTAGCGAACCCATCTGTGACCGCATTGCTTGAGGAACTGTGCACCGTGCGCCAGCCCACTAGGCTACACGCTGTCAGTGCTGTAAAACGGGCGCTATATTTCCTAAGAGATGCTCCTTATTTAGTTAAAAAACCATTGTTAGCCTGGGTACAAAGAAGTACTCAAGCCAACCAAGTTCGTTTCAGCTCCCACTTGCATAGCGAATCTCGAGAAGCTGCTTTGCACATCCGTGAAGTCAAGCCCCTCATCGCCCCAGATGCTCCGCTTGTAGATGGACGAGAGGTGTTACAAGCTTCTTTTGATGCTATTCTCCAGCGCGATCCTCGTGTCTTTGTTGTTGGCGAAGACGTGGGCAAGATAGGTGATGTAAACCAAGCCTTTGCGGGACTACAAAAAAAATATGGCGCTATGCGGGTTACCGACACAGGCATTCGGGAATGCACCATTTTAGGGCAAGGCATAGGGGCAGCTATGCGTGGCCTAAGGCCTATTGTAGAAATACAATACCTGGACTACCTTCCCTACGCACTTCAGATTATGATGGATGATTTGGCCACCTTGCAATACCGCACACGAGGCGGCCAAAAAGCGCCAGTTATCATCCGTACCAGAGGTCACCGACTAGAAGGCATTTGGCACTCTGGATCCTATTTAGCTGGTATCATTCACAACATTCGGGGTATTTATGTCCTTGTGCCTCGCAACATGACTCAGGCAGCTGGCTTCTACAATACTCTGCTTCAATCTGATGATCCAGCACTCCTCATAGAATGCTTAAATGGCTATCGCCAGAAAGAACCCATGCCTACCAATCTTGCTCTCTTTACGATTCCTTTGGGCAGACCGGAAATACTCCGAGTGGGTGCCGACATCACCATCGTGACATATGGCGCTATGTGTCGTGTCGTGCTAGAGGCAGCTGCTACGTTGGCAACGTGGGGCATTGATTGTGAAGTCATTGACATTCAGACGCTACTTCCGTTTGATTTACAGCATCTTGTTGTTGCTTCGTTGCAGAAAACTAACCGTATTGTCTTTGCAGATGAGGATGTACCCGGTGGAACAACCGCTTACATGATGCAAAATGTACTGGAAGTTCAGCAAGGTTACCGCTATCTAGATGCTCCACCAGCCACGATCACTAGCCAAGCGCACCGACCTGCCTACGCAGACGATGGTAATTATTTCTCTAAGCCCAACATAGAGACCGTGGTCGAGCGAGTGTATGCAATCATGTCAGAAGCTTCTCCTGCACAGTATCCTCCCTTGGCCTAAACCAAGACGCATCAGGGCGCATGGCTTGTTTTAGGGGCCAGATGTCTAGTTTTTAGTGATTCTTTATAAGAAGGAAATTTCTAATTTCATGGAGAACACAGATAGAGGAGTATCGATGGGTAAGCAGGTGTGTTAGTAAATAGTTGAGCCTTAATAACTCATTTCTAAACTTAATACTCAGCGAGGCCTACGTAGTTTACCCTCGCCGGGCAGGCGTTCCTTTTTGTCTACCACACAAAAAGGAACCGAAAAAAGTCACCGCTGAGGGCACCGGGCTACCTTGGCTTGCTCTTAGGCGCAGACGAGGCAAACTCGCACACCTGCGGTGTGCTCAGACAGTGCCTCTCTTTGCGCCTGACGCGGCGCCAAGCTCACGCCCTAATCCCCTAGGCGGGTCCTTTAAATACCACAGCGTTCCATGTCCTAAGTCAAGAAATTGTCGCCTTGGTGGAGAGTGTGTTAAGAAATCCGCAGCCGTAGGTCGCCAAGGGGCATCTACTGTTTGAGGTCCGTAGGACCGAGTTTAGATCCGCGCTCGGAACCACAGCGACTGATTTTTTTGCCTACTTTTTTCATCTAAGGAAAAAAGTAGGGCCTCACCGGCTAGGTGATTCTCATTTTCTGCAAGGCTTTGAAGGGAAATTACACTGTTCTTGCATTTTTTGCTACCCTATTTGGAGAATAAATGAAAAATTATCTCGCCTAGCGCTTAATATTCGATGAATTCCCCCTTTCTTAAGGGACAACTAAATAGCAGCAGAATGACACTGAAGGTCTCAAATAAAAGCCTGGGATAGGCCTTGAGCGAACTTTGGAAAGAGAGATCAATAAAAAAGGCCGACTATGCGCCGGCCTTTTTAGTCAACAACAACGACCGCCACTTAGTCCATCAATAGTTTCGCAAAGTTGTATCCTACAGAGAATACGAAAGATCGGTTAGTTAGCTTTTGATCTTCTTCCAAGACCATATCTTTTTTATAGGTTTTAGCCTCATCCGTATCTTTCATACTATTCATCATGCTGTAGCTATATCTTCCCTCCAGCGTGAAGCCAATTCCAGGAAATTCATACCCTATACCCAAAGCTCCACTTACTGTGAATGGCCTAAGAAAATCTTTTTTGAATTTCCCATCTTCTTCCAACTTTTCATCGTTAGTCGTTGATTTTTCCACAGTAGCACCCAATAAAGGCATTTCAAACTGAGGGCCTAAGTGAATGTTTAGGATACCTGCATCCGAATCTTGCCCCATGGGAAAGAACTTCGCCATCACCGGGATTACCAGATTATGCGTAGTGACTCGAATAGTACGGGCTTTAATCGTGTCATCCTTTGTCTTTATCTCCTCTTTGGTTTTACCACCCAAGCCACTGTATAGTACTTCAAGACCTACACCCACATTCTCATGAAAATTGTATCCTGCAGTAAGACCCCCTGCGAAAATCCAATTGTATGTAGCCTTGCTATCACTCTTGCCGTCAAATTTCACTTCTCCAATCCCTGGGAGCCAAGACATACCTACACCTCCTTTAACACCAAAGCTCCATGGCTGCTCCTGCGCGCTTAGCGTAGTTGCAAAAAGCATAAAAGCACTTCCTAGTGCGAATGCTATTTTTCTAATATTCATAATAATATATACGTTTAGATTTTTGAACATTGATCATTATCAAGTGCCGCGAATAATGCAGCCTAGTAGGCATTCACCTACTCTTGCAATTATAATAGTTCAAGGGGAAAAACAAAAAAGTTTCACAGAAAAATATACCCTACAGAAAAAAGACTTGTTATCAGCACTCATAGTAGCGGCATTGCGTTAGATCTCTGTGGTTCGACCATGTATGAAGATAAGTGCGTTGCAGTAGCGTCAGCCAGCGCTTAACTAGACACACTCTAACCAGCTATTGAGTATTGTGAGCAAATTATTGGAAACAAAGAAGCCTGCCAAGAGTAGGATAGCAAGGCAACATAAAATCATTATATCGTGCTGATGCCTATTGGGTAAGGTAGTGGGTATCTGGGCCGTTTTACAAAACAAGGTATAGGGAAGCTTGAGGTAATAGTATAGCGACAAAACAGTACCTAGTAGGCTAGCTACAAACAAAGCTAAAAATACAAAACTTCCCGTGCTTTGCATATGTCCCCATAGTACTACAAATAGAAGCAACTTACCCGTGAAGCCTGCGGTAGGAGGCAAGCCAATAAGTGCCAGTACCACTAAGGTGATGCCACAGCCTAATAGTGGAAATTTTCTACCAAGTCCTACACAGTCTTTAAGGTAGGTACTGCCTGTCAGGTCTTGTAGCATCTTGATGCCCACCCAAATTGCAAAGCCCATGATTCCGTAGACAGTGCTGTAGTACAGCACACCTATGGGGCTGCTTGGAGAGGCTGCAACTCCCGCCAAGAGGAAGCCCCCTTGCGCGATGCTTCCATAAGCCATAAGCCGTTGTACGTTTTTTTGTTGTAGAGCGGCTGCATTGCCCACCGTGATGGTGAGTAGCGCCAGGACGGCCATACCATGCTGTGCGTGCTCTTGGAGCGTTTGAGTTAGTTGCGGCAAGAATTGCTGAGCAATTCTGAGTAAGACCGCTACGGTGGTTAACTTAGGAATTGTAGACAAATAAGCAACTATAGCAGGAGGGGTCCCTTGATATATATCAAGGATACAAAAATGATAAGGAACAGCCGCCGATAGCCATAAAAGATGGCTAAGACAGAGTAAAATACTGGCCAGTATAAGGTATTCAGGGAATGCTTGCCCGCTGAGCTGCAGACCCGCATAACCGAGTGTTAGGGTGCCTGTAAAGCCATAGAAATAAGCCACGCCCCAGAGCATTAAAGCAGTGGTGGCCATGCTATAGAGCAAATATTTCAGACTGGCCTCTACGTTACGCGGTGTTTTATGGCTGCCTATGAGAAGCGCAGACGTTAGTGAAAGTAGTGTCAAGCCTAAGTATATGGTGATCCAGTGAGAAGCCATGACCAAGAAGCAGCTACTTAGCAATATTCCCAATAGCAGCACTACGTATACTGGCCCTTGTATGTTGTCTGAAGCGGGAGGAGAGCAATGAGCATGTAGGAGCAACATCAATAAGGTGATGCTGATCAAGAGCAAACAGAAAAAAATAGCCAATGCGTCGAGCACCAAAAGATGATTAAATAAGGGACGCGTAGGACCTAGTGCGGGATGGTTGATGAGTTGGTATTTGCTATACCAAGCCATAAGTGTGCCTAAAAAAGCCACAGGAAAGAGCCAATAGCGTTGGTATTGGGGAGGCAAGATGGCTAGTACTAAAACACCTACTAACGTAATGGCTATCAGCACCTCGGGCCACAACAGCGAAAAGCTCGCTAGGTTGTCTGCGACACTCTGGACAACAAGTCTATGATTCATGGGGTACTGGACCACTATACCTGATGGATAGCCTGAACGGTTAGTGAAGTGCCTGATACTGCAGTGACTACAACCGTTGCTCCGGATGCCACGTAAGTGCCTAGTGTTTTTGCATCATAATACATGCCACCAATCGTTACTTTTCCGGCTGGTCGCAAAGGAGTCTGGGCAGTGCCTTGCAGCCCTACAAGACTATCTGGGTAAGTACGGGCTGTGTAGCCTTGGTTCGTGGCCTGGACATCAGAAAGCATTATGCGGCGAAAAAAGCGGGTACGAGTCAAACTATAACCACCCAGAAGGCATACGAACCCTACACCCACTAGTACGCATAGTAGGCTTAAGATTGTGTGTATGCTATCTGGTGTAATCCAAGAAACACCTTGTTGCTGTAATGAAGCTAAAAACTGCATGCCTGAAATGCGTACCACACTTACCGATTCCGACATTTAATCAGTTAGTTTACAAGACGCCTAAAATAGCAAATTACTTTGTAGCAAATACCCCTAAGAAGCATGGGCATTGCTAAAAATATAGCGATTGCTCGCCATGATTTCATCGATCAAATGTTTGCTGCGGGTGCTTGCTGATAAGCGATCTATTCAAGATTAGTAATGCCAAAGTATCTACTGTCTGAGAGCTCCGCAAGGTCACGTTTAGATGGCCTAGGCCGAAGGGTAAGATTCTAGCTAGAGGGATCACAGCAGTTAACCCTTTTGTTTACTTCTAAGCAAAAAAGTAATCCCGAACTAACCTCCTAAATTTAGGAATTATCCTGAACAATCGCTATTTTAGTCCTAAAATTAAGCAAGAAGCCATGGCCAATTCTAAATTCCTCAATCCCAAAAATGATGTTGCTTTCAAGAAAATCTTCGCTTCTG
>WTJV01000029.1 GCA_011524725.1 Amoebophilaceae bacterium
AAAGGACCCGCCTAGGGGATTAGGGCGTGAGCTTGGTGCCGCGTCAGGCGCAAAGCGAGGCACTGTCTGAGCACACCTGCGGTGTGCGAGTTTGGCTCGTCTGCGCCTAAGAGCAAGCCAAGGTAGGCCGTTTCCCTGAGCGGTGACTTTTTTCGGTTCCTTTTTGTGTGGTAGACAAAAAGGAACGCCCGCCCGGCGAGGGCAAACTACGTAGGCCTCGCTGAGTATTAAGTTTAGAAATGAGTTGTTAAGGCTCAACTAAGTAGTAGCCGTGAACCTGGAGGGACTCGAACCCCCAACCTCTGCATCCGTAGTGCAGTGCTCTATCCAATTAAGCTACAGGTCCGAAAAACATAAAAGCCCAAACCTAGGCAATAAATCTTCATTCTTCAACAACAAGGCTTGACAGAAGTCGATAATAAGGGTTTGGGGGCTTTATCTTTTCCTTTATATGAGAAAGTAGACAAAAAATTAATTGCTGTGGTTATGAGTACTACAATCCACAGCCTCCGGCTGCGGATTTCTTAACGCTTTCTACATCAAGGCAACATTCTCTTATGGTACGATTAGTATGTGATTTCAGCTGTGGCAGACAACAAGGAGCACTTGCTACTTCTCCATAAGTCGCCGTAATTCCTCTTCACTGAGCCCTGTAGCTTGTGCTACTGCTTGTGGGCCTAGACCTAACTGAAAGAGCATATTCCTAGCAATGTGCAAGGCTTTATTGTGTTCCCCCTGCTGTATTCCTTCTCTTTTACCCTTCTCCATGCCTTTCTCTATGCCTTTTTCTATACCCTTCTCCATACCTTCTTGCCAAGCATGTGCTTTGATATAGTCCTCAACGGCTACGTTGTCCATGACACGTTTTATTTCTCGTTCGTAGGCTAACATATCTTGCTCACTCCAATTGAACTGATTCAAGGCTTCGTAGGCCTTTGCTATCACCGGGTCGTTTTTAGTAATAACTGCTACCTGCTTCTCGGTTGCGTTCTCTCCATATTTGAAGAAATAGCACCACTTCTCTATCACACCCTGCAGCGTTTCTATGTCCACTTTCTTGAACTTGGGTAATTCCAGGAAGACGAAGTGAAAATCTTTCAGATCATGTTGATAGTTGTGTTGATCTAATAGCTTGTGTTCGGACCAATAGGCTGATTTTTCAGGAAAAAGAGTATAGTCGCAGATAGCAATGAAGATGACTGCCTTTAAATTCTGGTATCTGCCGTTTTCACTTTTACCGCTTCCGAGCTGTTGTGTGTAGGCTTTTGCTGCATAGTACTGGGCTCGTTTTTCAAATCCCTGCTGGGGAGAAGCCTGCATCTCGACGATAATCTGTACGCCTCTCTTATCTCTACACAACACGTCGACAATCGATTGCTTCTTAGAAGCAATCTCCGGATCCTGTACGGTAGAGATAAGCTCGACGTACTCGATGGTTTCTTCCCCTTTTAGTCCGAGGATGTCGTTGATAAAGTGGATGATGATGTCTTTATTTCTCTCGGATCCGAAGATTTTCTTGAAAGCGACATCGTTTTTGGGATTGAGAAATTTGGAAATAGCCATGGGCTCCTATGTATTTTAGAACTAAAATAGTTGTTTTCTGTGACATTGCTTAAATAAGACGCTCACGCGACCTTACCTTTTTTCTTGAATGATAGAATGTAAACAAAAGGAAATTAGCTGAAATGGTAAAGCAGCTAGCAGGTGTGCTAATGCACGAACTCTCCGTGCAAAGGTATGGGAATTCCCTTCTTGTGAGGCAGACGACAAGGACAAGCCAAGGCATTCAGCTGCGGACAATTCAGCAACCGGATGAGACTTATTACACCTAGCCACCTAATTGGCGTTGGTACGCATAGGCTACAGGCACATTGGGAGGCCTAATAGTCCGTAACCATAGCACCCTGCCCGCCTCTAGAGGCACTTCCTTACGCAACCTATTTTTTAGCAGCAATGCTTTTTTTTTGATTCCGTACTTCTGGGCAATACTCCACCAGGTATCGCCTGGCCTAACAATGTGAAAATGAACACCTGCCTTGCGCTTTTTGGGCCGGTAGTAATACACTTGCCCGGGTACTATACGATGATTCTTATCAAGGTCATTAAACGTTAAAAATTTAGACAAAGAAATGTTACCCACTTCGGCCAACAACATTACATCATCTCCTGCTTGAGCTACTACACCCATTATCTTGTTGATCATCCTAATTCTGGCCTTACTTTTCTTGCACTTATGGGTAGTAACCGCAGGAAAATGCGCTGCTCTATCACAGTACCTAGCGTAATCTATCTTGTGTTTTATCGAGATTTCCTTGTTTTCGCAGGTGGTTCTATGCGCATATTGCTGGTGAGTCATAGGGATGATGGCAGCACAGGCCGTATCGTGCGGCACACGATGACTTTTAAGCCACTTATTATGGTCCTTGACTTGCTGGATATCTACGCCCAATTCATAGGCAATATCACTCAAAGTCTTGCCATGTACTTGGGGGTGCTCATACAAGTATAGTTCAGGATGCCAATTTTTTCCAAGTACCGACTCAAAGGCAATTTTATGCGCTAAAAAATGAATGATATACGCATGAGCTTGTTTTCTTATTGTCATTGTCTTGGCCCCTGGGAGATGCTTATGGATCAACTTTCGGGCCCCTCCCCTCCCCTCATTATAGGCCAACAAAGCATATAACCAATTGTTAAACTCTTGGTTGTTCTTCTTAAGATAATTAGCGGCGGCACGGGTGGCTGCTACGATGTGCATTCTTTCGTCTACATGTTGGTTTATTGTTAAGCCGATTTCTTGGGCTGCTGGTTGCTTAAATTGCCAGAAACCTACTGCATTGGAGATAGAAACCGCATTTGCAACAAGCTCACTCTCTTGTATGACTAAGTACTTAAAATCTAGTGGTAAATTCTCTTCTTTGAATATCCTCTCCACAATAGGCATAAATAGGTTAGCTCGCTCTAGAAGGACTTGGAAATATTTGTCACTTCTAGTTAGACTATCAACTTTTTCTTGGATGCGCTTTCTTGCACCTTGTGAAAGATGCAGCTTCATATCGGCAAACTGGATTTTGGAAGGAACCTGTGGGGAAGTAGACCCACAGACTACCAGTGCGCTAAGCATGAAATAAAAAATAAGTAGAGGCCGTTTCATTTTTTTCTCAATACCATAAGCCCATCTCTAATGGGTAATAATACGTTAGCTACACGCACATCATGGTGCACCTGAGCATTAAAATTAGCAAGAGCTTGTGTCCTTTTGTCCATACATTGATCAGATCGTGTAAGTACTTTCCCTCCCCAAAGAACATTGTCAACAATGATAAAGCCACCAGGTCTAACACGACCCAATACTAGATCGTAATAATGGCTATAATTTTTCTTGTCCGCATCAATAAAGACTAAATCAAATACTTCATCAAGCTTCGGAATAATGTCAATTGCTTTTCCAATATGGTACTTGATTTTATGGGCTACGCCAGCTTGTTCAAAATAGACTCTGACTGTTGTTTCTAATGCTTCATTTTTATCAATAGTGTGGAGCAAGCCTCCTGGCTGTAGCCCTTCTACCAGACAAAGTGCTGAGTATCCCGTATACGTACCAATTTCAAGAATTCTGGTTGGCCGAAGCATGTGGGAAAAAGCGGCTAAAACGCGCCCTTGCAGGTGACCAGAAAGCATTTGGGGCATGGGCACCTGGGCATAAGTCTCCTGATGGATTCGGCTTAACAACGAAGATGTCGATTCGGTATGATTTTCGGCGTAGGCTTGTAGGTTGCTATCAGTGTATTGCATCGTATCCTACTTTTGATGTAGCGTTGTTTAGCGTATATCGTACCACTTACAAAATATTTTGCAATTGTTCTTTAATTCTTTCTAACTCATCTTTCATCAGGATCACTTCTTTTTGGATAGCTGCATCGTTGGCTTTAGATCCGATAGTATTAATCTCTCGACCCATTTCTTGGACAATAAAAGCTAGCTTTTTGCCTACTGCTTGGGTAGTTTTCATGACTTCTTCAAAGTAAGACAAGTGCTGTGCCAAGCGCACTTGCTCTTCCGTAGTGTCTAAGCGCTCTAGATAATAGATGAGTTCCTGCTCCAATCTTGTTTCATCAATGATTTTAGTACCAATCCAAGGCATGACACGTGCTTGAAGCTTTTGCTTAATTGCCTCCTTACGACTAATATCTAGCTCTTCTATCTGCTTTAGGCCGTCTCTAACGATTCTTAAATAGCTTAACAGCTTATTAGCCAATACAGCACCTTCTACTTGTCTGCTTTGATCGCATTGTTGTAGCGCAGCCCGGATTGTCTTTTCAAGGACCTGATAGCTTTCCTCACTATTTAGCTCTTGAGAAGGCTTGATAACAACTTCAGGGGCTTGCATGGCTAACTGAAAGAGCGCTTGAGACGATGCGCCTACTTCTTCTGCTAAAGTTTGCAGATCGTGATAATAATGCTTGAAGCGCGTTAGGTCAATGTATGTTGGGGGCAAAGTAGTATCCTTACGCTCGTAAGTTACAGACACGGTAACTGTTCCCCGTTCTAGGTAGGCTATCGCCAGGTTTCTCCATGCGATCTCTTTGGCTGAAAACGCTTTTGGCAATCGCATATTGATGTCGATGTATTTGGCGTTAATAGACTTAACCTCAACACTGACCCGTAGCCGTTCATCTTCATATTTGGCTTCGCCATAACCTGTCATTGATTTAATCATAGCACTTTATTTTAAATGAGGCATCATACTAGCCCCCTGTAACATTCACACACATCGGCACAAAAAAGATACTAGACGTTTTTGCCAAAACCCACCCTACTAAGTTGGATCTCTTGGGGTAATTCTTTTTGTAGCAATAGATGCTCAACAAATATTTTGGCAAAGTAGGGAGCCAATGATACCCCTTTAGTGCCCAGACCATTAAAAATGGCTAGCTGTGGGTACTGAGGGTGTATGCCTATGAAAGGTCTTCGGTCAAAAGTGGCTGGACGGATACCTACTTGCTGGTCATATACTGCGTAAGATAAATTAAATGTACTACACAGCTTCTCTTCTAGTATCTTTCTTGCATGCGCTGTGGGTGACAACGATGTATCTTGCCAGTTGTAAGTAGCACCTACTATCGCCTCATGAGCAGTCTGTGGCAATACAAAGATACGCCTGTTATAAATGACATCAAGTGGTTGATGCACTGATACGCTGATTAGTTCCCCCTTAACTGGCCTAAAAGGTAGTGTATTAAAAAAAGGATTGTGCCTTACTTGCGGGCCTTCGCAGAAAATGACCTGACGGACTGCTATGTCTTGGTAAGCTATATGCTGATCTAAGCATAGCTGGTCATACACAAAATCGGCTTCTAAGTAAGCATGTTGTGCCTTCAGATAAGTCCGCGTAGCCTTCAAGAACCCCCTCACATCCAGATAACCGGACTGGTTGAGTATAATACCACCATATGGGAGTACCATATGCTCTTGATGAAACATTCTTCCTACTACGCTTTCTACAAAATGGGAGTAGTTGTCCTGCTTGGACTTGGATAACCATTCAGTACGCTCCTGGTGGGTTAGGAACGGCCTAAAAATAGGCATGGGATGTAAAAATTGTGTCCCTAAAGCTTGTGAAGCCTCCTGATAAAAGGCAGTAAGATAAGGGAATAGCGCTTCTGCAAGCCAGGTTTTCACCATACCCCTTCCAGTGATGGGGTTGTAGATTCCGGCAGCAACGCTGGAAGCTATATTCTTCTTTCTGTTATTGATGACAAGGATACGCTGGTTATGTTTCAGCAGCTGAAGGGCAAGCACCGACCCAGCAATGCCTTGCCCTACAATGAGAAAATCTACCATGTTTATAGGGGAGAGCTAGAAATTATACGTAACGTATAACGCCACTAGAGGAGAGAGAGTGCTTTATCTTTTTTCTTGAAAAACATGCTGTGGTTTCTCTTGGGCCGCTTTCTAGTGCTTGCCAAAGCATGGAGCACAGCACACTGATACAGAAAGCCACGTCGGTAAGTGCTACTGCGTACTCGACTAGGTAGCCCGTAGGGGAATCGAACCCCTGTTTCCAGGATGAAAACCTGGCGTCCTAACCCCTAGACGAACGGGCCAAGGCTAGAGATGCAAATATAGCCGCCCTGTATTCTTTTCCCAATCTTTATTTAGTATCTTGGCAGTGCTGCTGATCGAGAAGTAATTTGTCATAAAATGCAGGCAATGCATATCCAGGTTTTTCACAGCGTACTACCTACCCTCATAGACATCCACCCTCCTCAATAAAATAAGATCAATACCTTTTTGATGATGAAGCCGCAAGTAGCTATTAATGGATTTGGAAGAATAGGAAGACTAAGCTTTAGGGCCTTGCTACAACAAGACCAAGTCGTGGTTGTAGCCATTAACGACTTGGCAGATGCTGCTACGCTAGCACACTTACTCAAATATGATTCTAACTATGGCCCCTTGCTAGATGAAGTGGACCACCAGGACGGGTATTTATGGGTATCTGGCCATAAAATCCGAGTGTGCGCCGAACCTGATCCGATAAACTTGCCTTGGGGAGATTTATGCATCAACACCGTATTAGAAGCAACTGGAAGGTTCACAGATCAAGAAGGAGCCACACAACACCTCACGGCGGGCGCGAAACGCGTGGTCATCTCTGCTCCTGCGCAAGGTGATATACCTACCGTAGTTTTAGGGGTTAATGCGCATATTTTACAAGGAGATGAACCTATTGTTTCTAATGCTTCTTGCACAACCAACTGTTTAGCTCCTATGGCCAAGGTATTGGATGAACATTTTGGTATTGAGCAAGGCTACATCAACACCATTCATGCTTATACTGCGGACCAACGATTGCAAGATGCCCCCCACAAAGACTTGCGCAGAGCTCGGGCAGCGACCCAGTCTATTATCCCTACTACTACTGGTGCTGCCCGAGCAGTAGGTACCGTATTACCCCAGCTGCAAGGTAAACTGGATGGCATAGCCACCCGCGTTCCCGTATCCAGCGGATCGATGACCGACTTGACCGTCATTCTTAAAAAAACCACTACAAAAGAAGCGATCAATCAGGCCATGTTGGTCGCTTCCCAGACCAACCTCAAGGGTATCTTGTCTTACACAGAAGACCCTATCGTATCAGTAGATGTCGTTGGCAATCCGCATTCCTGTGTCTTTGATGCGCTACTTACTGCTGTTCAAGGAGGCTTGGTTAAAGTGGTAGGTTGGTATGATAACGAAGGAGGGTATGCGCACCGCATCGCTGAGCTGATTGGCCAGCTAGGCCACTAGTGCACTTGGGGAGGTATCAGAGGCCACAACCTACGAAAAAAGTTGGGCGTTTCTCACCGAATTTGAGGCTATCTTAAAGAATTCTTTATGAATGTCAAAGGAAGCTTCGTCGCCCGGTGTAGCGTGAACATAAGCTCCACTCTCTTGCATCAGGTAGCTGTTGACGTTGTCACGCAAATCATACGCTAGGATGTTGACCACTTGCTGTTTCAGAACCGGGTTCTCGATAAGGAATAAAGATTCGATGCGCTTATCAAAACTCCTGACCATGACATCAGCACTGCCAGCGTACACCTTAGGGTGGCCTTGGTTGTGGAAGTAAAAAATGCGGGCGTGCTCTAGAAAATTGCCTACAATGGAACGCACCTGAATGTTAGTACTCAAACCAGGTCTTTGAGGTATCAAACAGCAAATACCTCTTATGACAAGCCGAATGGGTACACCAGCTTGTGAGGCTTTGTACAGCTCTTCAATAGTTGCTTTATCCTCCAGTGCATTGGCTTTGATGACAATGCCACAAGACAAGCCTTGCTGTGAATTTTGGGCTTCTTGACGAATCATACCCGTAAGCTGATCACGAATACGGAGCGGCGCCGTGATGATATTTTTGTAAGCTTGCGGTGTCGAGTGACCAGCGATGAAATCAAAGAATTCTGCAACATCGCGGGTATATGCTGCATCTGTAGTCATCAGGCTGATATCGGCATAGCTCTTGGCAGTGTCTTCGTTATAGTTACCACTAGATAAGTGTACGTAGCGCACTGTATGATCTCCTTCTCTACGCACAATCATCATCATTTTGGCATGTGTCTTGACACTACGATCCCCGTAGACTACTCGACAACCTGCTTGCTCTAGCCCCTTGGCTTCTCTCATATTATACACTTCGTCAAAGCGAGCCTTTATCTCAATGAGCACCAAGACGTGCTTGCCGCACGCTGCGGCCTTGCGCAAGGCCGCAGTAACAGCCGAATTTTGAGCCAGGCGATAAATAGTTATTTTGATAGCTATTACATAAGGGTCTTCAGCAGCTTTTTCTAAAAAGTCGATAATCAACTCAATACTATTGTATGGGTGGTGAAGCAAAATATCCTGCTTCTTTAAGACTTCAAATAAGTTGTTATTACGCTGGATGGGGAAGGAAATTGGAGAGACTGATGGTAGGTTGCCAACATGACCCTGTTTCACAAGCTGTTGAAGGCCTGTAAGGTCTATGAGGCTTTGCTTAGGAACCCAAAAGACATGGTCTGGCTTGATACCCCATTTGTATTGTAAGAGATCTAGCAACCATGGATCATGCTTTTCTTCTATATCTAATCTGACGATTTTGCCTTGGTCTTTTTCTCTGAGTTTACTTTCAAGCTCTTCTATCAAAGATACTTTTACGTCCTGGCTTTCTTCAAATGAAAAATCCCCATCACGGATTATTCTAAAGAGTGTTGCAGAGCGGATAGCCATGTTGCCAAAGAGCACGGGCAAATAAGCACGTATGACTTCCTCAATGGGTACTAAAAGAATAGTACGATTGCGATTCAGTTGATAAAAGCGTGGTAATCTTTGTGGAAGTTGGATAAAAGTAGGCTGCATACTACTCTCCTTTGCAGCTGGGTTATGGGGAACAATACCAAGTACTAGGCCCTTATTCATCAAAGTGGGTAATACACGAGAGGCATTCGGCACGATAGATGTAAGCATTGGAGATATTGTTTCCTTAAAATAGTGCTTGAGCTGATCCTGCGCCCGTGGGTCTAGAGTGTTTACGTCTTGCACAAACGCAAAGTGACTGGCTTCGCACAAGGGTTTTACTTTCTTAAGGAAGTAATCGTGGTGCTTTTGGAAAGACATTCTTGCTACTCTGAGTAGTTCACCTAGAAGAAGTGATAAGTACTCATTCGGCTTATGGGATTGTGCTTGCTTATAATGGATATGGTTGCACAACCTACCTACCCTAACCATGAAAAATTCATCCAGGTTAGAAGCACTGATATGCAAGAAAGAAAGCCTCTCAAAGATTGTTTTGTCTGGTCTCCCTACTTGGTCTAAAACACGCTCATTAAACTTTAACCAGCTAATATCCCGATCCAGGTAACGCCCCGCAAGCCTAGGTAGTATCGGCACTTGTGATACAGTATCATTGTATTGAACCATCTACTAGACATCTATTTTAGCGTATTTTGAATGTTTTTCGATGAACGTCCTTCTAGGAGCTACCTCGTCGCCCATGAGCATAGAAAAGAGGTGATCTGCCTCTGCGGCAGAGTCTATAGTCACTTTTTTGATATTGCGTTGGCTAGGGTCCATCGTCGTAGACCATAGCTGCTCTGCATTCATCTCTCCCAATCCTTTGTATCGCTGCAAGTGAACGGCATCTGCTTTCCCGTCTTGAGCAAGCGCCCGAGTAGCAGCTTCTCGCTCTTCTTCTGTCCAACAGTAACGCGTCTCCGAACCTCTCTTAAGAAGATAAAGAGGCGGCAATGCGATGTAGAGATAGCCTTCCTCAATCAACACACGCATGTACCGAAAAAAGAAAGTTAGAATAAGGGTTCGAATGTGACTACCGTCGACATCGGCATCGGTCATAATGACGATCTTGTGATAACGCAGCTTATTGGTATTGACAGCCCTGGTGTCTTCTTCCGTTCCAAAAGTGATACCCAAAGCCGTAATCATATTCTTGATCTGCTCATTGTCATAGATTCTATGTTCTTGCGCTTTTTCTACATTCAGGATTTTACCCCTCAAGGGTAAGATAGCCTGATACCTTCTATTTCTTCCTTGTTTAGCGGTGCCTCCTGCTGAGTCTCCCTCAACAAGAAAAAGTTCGCACACAGTAGGGTCTTTCTCGGAACAGTCAGCTAGTTTTCCAGGCAAACCACTTCCTGTCAGTACATTTTTGCGCTGTACCATCTCCCGCGCCTGACGAGCAGCCTGCCGCGCCTGGGCTGCCAAGATGACTTTGGCCACAATAGCTTTGGCCTGTTTGGGGTGTTCTTCTAAATAATTCTGAAGAATCTCGCTCAAACAAGTATCGACTGCTCCCATCGCCTCGGCATTACCTAGCTTTGTCTTGGTTTGCCCTTCAAATTGGGGTTCCGCTACTTTGACAGAAATAACAGCCGTAAGACCTTCTCTGAAATCGTCACCTACAATTTCTACTTTGGCTTTCTCGAGTAGTCCAGACTTCTCTACATAACTCTTGAGGGTGCGGGTCAATGCTCTTCTGAAGCCCGATACATGCGTACCTCCCTCGATAGTATTGATATTGTTGACATAAGAAACAACAGTTTCTGAAAAGGAAGTATTATAGCTCAAGGCAGCCTGCACAGGAACGCCATTCTTCTCTCCCGCCACAAAAATGGGGGTCGGGATAAGCTTCTCTCTGGTATTGTCTAGGTAAGTTACAAACTCTCGTAGGCCTCCCTCCGAATAGAAGGTTTCTTGTACTACGCTACCTTGCTCATCTTTTTCACGTTGATCTTCTAGATGGATGGTAAGGCCAGCGTTGAGGTAAGCTAACTCTCGCAGCCTAGAAGCGATCGTACTGTAGCTATAAGTGGTCTCAGTAAAAATAGTAGCGTCTGGCTGAAAGTAGATAGTAGTACCTGTCAATGTCGTAGCGCCTACTTCCTTGGCATTGTACAGAGGAACACCCTTTTTGTACTCCTGTCGGTATACTTTTCCGTTTCTATGAACAGTGGCTGTGAGGTGAGAAGAAAGTGCATTAACACAAGAAACACCTACTCCATGAAGTCCGCCAGAGACTTTGTAAGTGTCCTTATCAAATTTACCTCCAGCATGCAATACCGTCATCACCACTTCTAGGGCAGATCTTTTTTCTTGGGGGTGGATGTCTGTCGGAATACCGCGACCGTTGTCAGTGACCGTGACCGTGTTGTCTTCATGTACTTGTACCTTGATTTCAGTACAGTACCCTGCAAGCGCCTCATCAATAGCATTGTCTACCACCTCCCAAACAAGGTGATGAAGTCCCTTAGCACCTATATTACCAATATACATAGAGGGGCGTTTTCGGACGGCTTCTAGCCCTTCTAGTATTTGTATGTTTCCAGCCGAGTAGTTGCTGGTATCTATTGCTGCTTTTTTCATGGATAGTGATCTAAACATATAAAAGTACAAAATTTTCTTCAATCTTACGTTATCTAAGGCAGAAACTTCCGCTAGGCTGGGGGATAGCGCTGAAAAAATATACCGAAGTACTTAGATAGTTTGCTCCAGGAGATCGCGAGGCCTTAAGTGGTAGACATTAGTTCAGGAGCCACTCGGCCCCTGAGAAGGGAGTATCAAAAGTGATCTTCGGGAGCGGACGTGCTACTACTATTGGCTTTGCTAGACTGTGTAATAGTATTAAAGGCACTGTAACGCATATCAGAAGAAGTGGGAAGTTCATGGTCCATAAATTGGGTATACTTACCGATAAACTTGAGGACTACACTATCTAACGAACCATTGCGATGCTTAGCCACAATCACTTCGGCCATTCCTTGTGTCGGATTTCCTTCCTCATCTTCGGTCATACCATAGTATTCGGGCCGATACAAAAACAGCACCATGTCGGCATCTTGTTCAATAGAACCAGACTCTCTCAAATCAGATAATTGCGGCCTTTTGTTGCCTCCTCTGGTTTCTACAGCACGGCTTAACTGAGAACCAACAATAACTGGTACATTGAGCTCCTTAGCAATACTCTTGAGTGACCTAGAGATAGAAGCAATTTCTTGCTCACGATTGCCTGCCCCTTTGATAGACTCTCCCGACATGAGCTGCAGGTAGTCCACGGCAATAAGTTGAATATCATGCTTGGCTTTGAGCCTTCGGCATTTAGCCCGCAGTTCGAAAATAGACAACGCTGGTGTGTCGTCGATGTAGACAGGAGCCTGGGAAAGCTGTGCTGTTTTATGCATTAGTTGTTCCCACTCATGGTCTGCCAAATTTCCTTTCTTAATCTTCTCTCCTTCTAATGCGGCTTCCGCCGAGATGAGTCGATTAACGAGTTGTAACGAAGCCATCTCCAGAGAGAAGATAGCTACTGGATAACTATGGTCTACAGCAGCATTACGCAAGGCCGAGAGTAAAAAAGCTGTCTTACCCATACCTGGCCTGGCAGCTACGATAACCAATTCCGCTTTTTGCCAGCCTGACGTGACTCTATCTAGACCCGTGAATCCACTTGGAATGCCTGTTAGGCCATCCTTTTGCTGTCTCTTAGCTTCTAGAGTCTTAAATGCTTCTCCCAGCAGCGAGCGCATATGGCTGTAGTTTTTGCGAATGTTTGAATCTGTTACTTCGAATAATGACTGCTCTGCTTGGTCCAATAGTTCAAAGACATCTTGTGTATCCTTATAGGCATTTTTTTGCATTTCTGTGGCAATGGCAATAAGCTCCCGCTTAATAGCGTATTCTACAATTGCCCGGGCATGAAACTCTATATTGGATGCAGAGCCAACGCGTGCAGTCAGAGAGGTGATGTAGTAAGAACCCCCAACAAAGGTGAGCTTATCGTTCTTACGAAGCTGATTGACAACCGTACGTAGGTCGATAGGTGCTGAATCGTTAAAAAGCTGGACAATAGCACGATAGATCTCTTGGTGTGCTTCCTTGTAGAAGCTTTCAGGCTTGAGAATATCGATGACTGTAGTGAGGGCATCTTTTTCTAACATCAAGGCACCCAACACGCTTTCTTCAATATCTAAGGCTTGTGGAGGGAGCTTAGCCAGCCTATCTGCCGCTTGTAAGGCATGTGATTGAAAGGAGGCAGTACTACCTTGTTGGAGTAACGAGTTTTCTGTTTTCATGCCTACAAATGTAGGTCTTCTAGGATGACATCTTTCCACATTTTATGAACAGCTGAGTCTACGCGGAAATTTCTTAAATTACTAAAAAGCCATTAGATTCGCTCGTTAAGCATCTCGCTTTAAGAGGGCCTACTAGCAGCAATTGGCATATACCGCGGCATGTGTGGGCCAGCAAACAGATACTGATGAAAATACACTTTATTGGCGTAGGCGAACGCATCATGGGCGACTTGGCAGCCACTTTAAACCAACAAGGACATACGGTAACAGGGAGTGATATATCTTTTGCCAAAGCCACCTTGCATGGCCTAGAGCGTGCTATGTTAATGCCTCAACAGCCTGGGTGGTTCCCTGAAAAGATACAGCCAGGTTTAGACAAAGTAATCGTGGGCAGACAGGTTCATCCAGATAACCCAGAATTAAAAGCAGCACAACAGCTGGGGCTTCCCATCTACTCCTACCCTGAATACATTGAGGACTATGCGCAAGACAAACAACGTATTGTAATTATAGGGGGTGAAGAGAAACATTGGCTATGCCTTTTAGTAGTACATACGCTGGGCTATTTATACCAAAGTTTTGATTATGTGGTCGATTCCGCTAGGCTAAATACGAGTGTTCAATTGAGCGATGCTCCCGTCATTATTCTTGAGGGGGACGTAGATCCCTCTTCTTCTATCGACGCGCAACCACAAAGCTTGCACTACCAGCATAACATAGTTGTCATCAGTGGTATTGACCAGGAGAATAGCAGTAGGTATCCTACGTTAGAGGCTTATTTAGAACAAGTAACAAAGCTAGCTGATGCTTCACCCAAAGGGGGAACGCTCATCTACTATGAAGGAGATCCGCTTATTAAGACCATTGGCAACCCCACCAGAACCGATGTTAAAGCCGTTCCCTACCAAAATCATCCGCATCGTATCGAAAAAAATATAGTCCACTTAAGTACACCACAAGGAGATATACCCCTCCAGCATACTACTGCCATTACATGTGCCGTGGCTGGTGCTCGACAGCTTTTGCGTAACCTAGCTATACAAGAAAATTCATTTTATGAAGCCTTAAATACGTTTTCTTGGCAAGTGTAGCCGAGCATAACATCATGTACTTGACGTGCCCTGCTGGCCGTCTATATAGAATATGAGACTATTGCAGAATTCGAAAAAATGTGCTCCTATGCTCGCTAAAAGAGGTTCAAAATGCTTTTTGCAATAGTCTCAATATTTTATCAAAATGAAACTCAACTTAAGTAAACCGTTAGCTTTTTTTGACTTAGAGACTACGGGTACGCACATTACCCATGACCGCATTGTAGAAATAGCCATCATCAAAGTGATGCCCAACGGAGATCGGTTGCCCCTCGTTAAGAGAATTAACCCCGAAAGAGCAATCCCCAAAGAGGCAAGTTTGATTCATGGTATCTACGACAAGGACGTCAAAGATGCCCCCACCTTCAAGGTAGTTGCCAAGGAGATAACCAACTTCTTCCAAGGTTGTGACCTAGCCGGTTTCAATGTCTGGCGCTTTGATATTCCTATACTTGTAGAGAGCTTCTTGAGGGCAGGGGTAGGTTTTAAGGTGAAACATAGAAAAGTGGTGGATGCACAAAAAATTTTCCACCTAATGGAAAAGCGGAATCTCACCGCTGCCTACCAATTCTATTGCCACAAGAAACTCACAAATGCACACAGCGCCTTGGCTGACACAGAAGCCACGGTAGCCGTATTAGAAGCACAGATAGTGCACTATGAGAATCAGCCCGTTACAGACAGTATAGGGCAAGAACTAGGCGTCATTAAAAACGACATGGAGCAACTGCACGCACTCACAGCAGCAGCACCTACGCTAGATTTTGCAGGAAGGCTGACTTACAATGCGCAAGGCGCAGCGGTCTTTAACTTCGGAAAACACAAGGGGAAGGCTATAATACAGGTCCTACAACAAGAGCCCACCTATTACGACTGGATGATGAAAGGGGATTTCGCGCTTGACACGAAACGTAAATTGACACAGATTAGATTACAGATAGAAAGGAACTAATGTCTTGTGTAGTAAGTACGAAGGAATAAGTGATATGCTACACATAACTCCCAACGTATCTTATTTGGACGTAGATTGCTGATAGTATACAATAAACAACGTACAAGGAACGATGACAGCAGCGCCTAAATAAATGTCGTTACTTGGTAGCTCTTGAAAAAATAAATATCCCAACAAGACAGAGAGGGGCAATTCTAAATAACGAAAAGGAGCCAAGGATGAGGCACTCGTCAAGGTAAATGCTTTTAACAAGCAATAAAGGTGTAAGTTATTGCCAATCCCTAAACATAGTGGTGGCCACCACAGTGCATGCATGCGGGGTAAAGTGAGGCTATAAGCCACTGGCAGCGCAAACAAAATGGCAGCAAAAAAAGAAGAATAGAAAAGCATACGTAACATGGATTCTTGGTTGATCTGCTTTTTATTCAGTACGTCTAAAAGACCAAACAGTGCAGAGGCCGATAAAAGAAGTAATGAAGAAACAAAAGCACTGCTACTAGGCTGTAGTGCTAGAAAAATACCACCAAAACTCAACAGAGTTGCTACCCACATAGGCCAGGTAACACGCTCTTTTAAAAGGAATGGGGCTAAGAAGAGAACAAACAACGGCGTCGTGAAACTTACGATCGTTGCCGTAGCAATAGGTGTTTGCTGAACACCATAGCTCCACAAATTCATCGATACAAAAAATAAGATACCACGTACAATATGTAGCCCAATATGTCGCGTTTTAAAAGAGGCTAGGCCGTGGTAAAACATGAAAGGCAGTAATGTCACTGCACTAAAGAAACATCGATAGAAAGCTACTTGCCAAGGTGGCATAAGATTGCCTATATACTTCAACAGCGTGTTATTAATACATCCAGTAGCAAGAAACATAACAAACCACAGAATCGCCTTGAGATAGTTTGAATAAGATTTTTGCATAGTCTATGAAAATAGTAATGGATATTAGCCACAAAAAATATTAGGTTAATATTTTAGTAACATCATATTCGCAATGTCTCGGAGTGAATGGAAGATAAAATTATTGGCTTTGTGCCGCAATAGCGGCCTCTGCAGCCTGGTTTTGATTAAAGGAATGTGTAATCCAGCCCCCGCCAATTACATCATCTCCTTCATAGAAGACCGCGGCCTGACCAGGGGCTATGGCATGAACGCCTTCCTCAAAAAACACTCTCATCATATCCCCTTCTTGCTCAATTACAGCAGGCGTACCAAGGTCATTATAACGCACTTTGGTGATCGTATCCAACTTTTCACCTTGCAGGTTAACATACTTGGCCATGTTTAACTCATTGACATACATACCGTCTTTTAACAGTTCCGGAAACCTACCCAGTACCACTTGGTTTTTATCTCTTCGTATGGCTGTGACATAGACAGGATAACCCAAGGCGATACCCAAGCCTTTGCGTTGCCCTACTGTGTAAAAAGGATAGCCTTGGTGTTTCCCTACCACGGTACCATCGGTCAATACAAAATCCCCTCCGTGTACTTCTTTTTCTAGCCCTGCTACCCTCCGCTTCAAAAAACCGCGATAGTCATTGTCGGGCACAAAGCAGATTTCGTAGGACTCTGACTTATTCAGCAGATCTTTAAACCCTCTTTTTTGTGCAAAAGCACGTATCTCAGGCTTGGTCAAATTCCCTAAAGGCAATATCGTTCTACTTAAACTAGTCTGGGAAACACCCCAAAGTGCATAAGATTGGTCTTTATTGAGGTCTTTGCCCTTAGAGATAATATAACGGCCTCTCTCTTCACGGACCTTAGCATAGTGCCCCGTTGCAATATAATCGCAATTGAGCTTATCTGCCCGCCTAAGTAGCGCATCCCACTTAATGTGGGTATTACACAATACACATGGATTAGGCGTTTTACCAGCCAGATACGTCGTGGTGAAGTGATTGATGACATAGTCTCCAAACTCCTCCCGGATGTCTAAGGTCAAATGAGGGAAACCTAGTTCAACAGCAATATTGCGCGCATCGTTGATCGAGTCCAAACTGCAACAACCCGTTTCTTTCTTGCGACCACCACTATTCGCATAATCCCAAGTCTTCATCGTAAGACCTACAACCTCGTACCCTTGCTCGTGCAGTATCACTGCAGCTACAGAACTATCGATTCCGCCACTCATCGCTACTAATACACGCTCTTTGCTCATATTCGCCTTGCTAATCTATTTTTTCGTCCCTAATATAGTGTTCAGTTCCACAATAATCGCCCTAACATCTGTGCACAGTAGAACCGATGCTCCTTAAAACACTGGTCAAAGTAAGTACCGTCAACAACCTGAGTGATGCTCGGTATTGTGCAGGCATGGGCGTAACCATGATGGGATTTTCGCTAGATAGCGATCATACACATTATCTCAGTCCCGAGAAGTTTGAGGCTATCACCCAATGGATTCAAGGCGTGAAGCTAATAGGTGAACTGAATACTACGGATCCTGCAGTGATTCAACAAGCTCTTGATCAGTATGCAGTAGACTACTTACAACTGAACGACCCTATAGGTACGCATAACATTGCTAGGTTAGCTGTTCCGCTGATTATTAAATTGAAGATTCAAGGCAACGAAACGCTACATGCTCTACAAACTTGTATGAGTACTTACGCACCGTATTGCCAATACTTCTTGCTAGAGGCAGTCTCTTCCCATGAAACTACTTTGGCTGTCTTACAACCGACTATCAATCGCCTAGCTGACGAATTCCCTATTCTACAAGGATATCATGTAAGTCCCCAGAATCTACCTAATTTGCTGAATACCAAGCTCCAAGGCGTTGCCTTACAAGGAGGAACAGAAGCCAAGCCTGGCTATAAAGATTTTAGCCATTTAGCTGATATATTGTCTTTCTTATCTGTTGTGGATGATCCTTGAAATAACAAAAATACATAAAATGAGATTCAAACTTACTTCAATGCTCGCATGCTTAATGGCAGTGTTTTCCATTAATGACATCTTACTAGCAAGCGACGGGCTTGCGTCAAATAATACTGCACCTGTACCTTGTATTAAACCCAAAGTGTCTGAATCTATTTCTAGTAGTGTACTATATCTTCCCATAGCTGATGCGTTGGTAAAAGCAATACCAATCCGTGAATGCCAAGAAAAAGTAATAGATCTTCTTGAGGTGAAAGAACCCAGGCTCAAGCCACGATCGGCTGTCGATACAAGTTATTGCCCTGCTTATGAAGGATATTCTAGGGTTAGGTTGGGGGTGTATCGAAGGCTCGTCAGCATGCTAAGATACTTACCCAAAGACATAGGAATAGCCTATTCAGAAGGTTTCAGGCCTTTTAGTAAGCAGAAAGAGTACTTCGACGCCATATTCAAAGATTTCCTTCACAAAACTAAAGACGGCAAAGAAGCCTATGGAGAAGCGGCGAAACTTGTCTCCCCCTTTATTGATAATAAGCCCACGCATTGTACTGGTGCAGCGATAGACATGGCTTTGTTTCGCATCAAAGATGACAGCAATTTGGAAGTATTGGATATGGGACTTTATGACTCTAGCAAGGATAATGATAACGAGACTTTCACTACAAGTATTACGGAGATTCAGAAAGAAAATCGATTGCTTCTTTTAAAAAGCGCTACAAAAGCTGGACTAGTGAATTACGGATACGAATGGTGGCATTATAGTTACGGTGACAGGGCTTGGGCCTACGCCAAGGGGGAAAAATATGCCATTTACGATTTGGTAGTCGATAAATCTGATCCGATTTTAATGATAACCAAAGAATCTTATTTAGCAGAGGCTTCGTTACATACAGATACAAAATGAGTGAAAATGATAACTAAGCACATTGTCTGGAGGACTAACTTCTGCTTGAAAGGCGTAGGCTAGCTAGTCAATAGATAAATATGAGGTTCATCTTGACAATCCATAATCAATACGTGAGCCAATAACTTTCTTAGACAAGAGCTCTTGTAAGAGAGTCATGGCTCATCAGCACGCACTGTAACACCCATCTTACAGAACTTTTCTATACGTTTTTTAGTACGTTTCTCCGGAGAAAGCTTACCAAGAGTCTTGAGTTGCTTGGTTATTTCCTTTTTGATGACTGCCGCCATACCCGCAGGGTCTCTGTGCGCACCGCCTAGGGGCTCTGGTATGATACCGTCAATCAAAGACTGATCTAGCATATCTTGAGCAGTTAATTTGAGCACTTCAGCTGCTTGCTCTTTATAGTCCCAACTCTTCCAGAGAATGGAGGAGCACGATTCCGGCGATATCACCGAATACCATGTGTTTTCTAGCATCAATACCCGGTCTCCTATAGCAATACCCAACGCTCCCCCAGAAGCACCCTCACCAATGATGATACAAACAATAGGCACACGAAGAGAGAACATGGATTGAATGTTGCGTGCAATAGCCTCTGCTTGCCCATGTTCTTCTGCTTCTAAACCAGGATAAGCACCTGGCGTATCAATGAGTGTAACAACAGGTTTTTTGAACTTTTCTGCCAGCTTCATGAGTCGAAGCGCTTTTCTATATCCTGTCGGATTGGCCATGCCAAAATTTCTTTCTTGCCTTTCTTTTGTATTTCTCCCTTTTTGATGGCCAATAAACATGATTGTTTCCCCGCCTATCTTGCCCAGGCCACCTACAATGGCCCCATCATCGCCCATAACGCGGTCTCCATGTAAGGAAATGAATTCTTCAGTCATGTGATTGATATAGTCAAGTGTGTAGGGCCGCTCAGTGTGGCGCGACAGTTGGACACGTTGCCAGCGTGTGAGGCTCGTGAAAGTGGTTATCTGCAGAGCTTTGATTTCTTGTTCTAACTTGCGCACAGCCTTGGCTAAGCTACTGGACTGCTTCTGGGCTATTCTTTCCTTCATAGAGGCCAGCTTTTCCTCGAGCTGCGCAATAGGTTTCTCAAATTCTAGGTGCATGGGAAGAATGTTAAAACTCCCAAAGCTAAAACCCATTTTTGCATTAACCTAAGCTTCACTTCTTTGGCGTATACAGCAGATAATTGATATAATTGCTTGCAAAGCAACGCAAATTCCCTAGATTTGCTTCTCGTTGTAGCCATAAGTAAAGTTGTTTATCAACGCTGGTCCGGTAGTTTAGCCTGGTTAGAATGCCTGCCTGTCACGCAGGAGGTCGCGGGTTCGAATCCCGTCCGGACCGCTTATGTGTGATAAAGATGAAGTGAATTAGGATTGTTGCTTCGATCTTTGGTGCGAGTAGTATTCTTTGCCGCATTCTCTGTTATTTCAGTACCCTTTGTTGCCTCTCGGCAAGCTTCAGCAATAGTTGCTGCCCTAAGGGCCGGATATTCTGCGCTATTTTGGAAGCTTTTGTCGTTTGCTACGCATCTTTGGCCAGCACTTCCGCCACCTTAGCTCTTGGAGCTACTGTCTTTACATGACTCCCGACACGGCTGCACACTATTCATGCGTGTGGCCAGTTTATTTAATTTAAACTAGGAGCTAATTTACGACAGTCTCTTAAACTATTCCAGGCAGCTGAGAGTAGGGAGCGCAGAAAAATATTTCCTTAGAAAATTAAGGTTAGTGTCAAACCGATACAGCATTAATGGGGTACTGAGAAACAATGCTTAATGCACTAAAGTATTACCCTAGTATTACCCTCTACTACGCTATTACGAGTGCAGAGGTGTTCTAAAATATCATTAGGTATATTCGCTCTTGATGCCTATCTTTTGTTAGCTAGTAGATAGCAGTGAAAAAACGCTGTGTACACTACATTTGAATATTAGTACTATGAAAAATTTGAATCATCATCACTACAATAGTCTAGTCATGTTACTGCTCAGTTTTTCTGTACACAGCTGTTATCAGCCTCACTTACACGCTCAGGATGGAGAACCGTTACCGAACAAGGCAAGCCCCAAAACATCAGTGGTCGGGGGTACTTTGCGCACTCCTACTGCAGATTTAATAACCTCACTAGAACATTCAGAAACCAATCTGGGAATAGAAGGTAATGAGATGCCGCATAGTAGAACTGCAAGCAAGTTACCTTCACGCAAACGGCCAGTTGAGGCATTGCACCATGATACTGAAGAGAAAAAAGAGAGCCCTACAGCCTTGACGCAGTCGTCTGTATCTCGAACCATCTCTATGCCACTTATGCATAATAAGTCACAAGTTTTACATAAATATAATGAAATGACTGTACACCCAGTACACACAGTAGCAA
>WTJV01000027.1 GCA_011524725.1 Amoebophilaceae bacterium
TCTAAACTCAGATCATGTACCGCCTTCCTTGGCGAACAGCCAAACCCTTGGAACCACTTACAGCTCCAGGATGCGATAATATTATAGTCAAGCCTTTGATTTATTATTTCGCAGACCTGCTAATCCAAAACCGTACGTGAACGTCTCCATTCATACGGCTCCTGCCAAAATGCAATTAAGTAAAGGTGTTCTTTTTAAATTAAAATTTAAGTGAACTTACAGATGTAATAGGCTAACTGTGTATTTGATCATGACAATGAGCGTGAACCCACTGTAGTTCTCCGGTTCTTTTACCTTTTTCATCTAGAACGTGATGTAGTTCGATGAGGTCGTCTGGTCTGAACTTATTTTCGCATACAGGACAGGAGTATCTTTGTTTGACAAAAATGCCTTTAAGATTTTTACTCCTTGAGTGTGAAAGAGGCATTCGTTTTGCAAAGTAAAGAACCAAGGATGAATCATAAATCGACGCACCTTGTTTTACTTTAACGTGCTTACGCACTTTCATTTGATCATGTCGTAACAATACCATGGGTTTGTTGGTTTTTCGATCGATGTAACCGAATTTCCAGCCCTTGACACTGAAGCAATTTCGCTTAGCATTCTTTCGGCCTTTATAGCGTCGAGATGCCCATTTCCATAATCGTGCCCACAACCACGCATCCATTTTTGAGAATGTTTTGTGACATTGGGTAACCGAGTGGTACCATGTCCATCCTCTTATTATAGATGAGATCCTTTCAGTCACTTTCCCTAGAGGTGTCGATTTAAGCTTTTTAAGCGTCACTCGAAGATTCGATTTATGTCTAGCTACCGCATCCCGTGAAGGACGAGTGATGAGCTTGAACGGTTGTTTCTTACCCTGAGTAGACTTGACGCCTCTATGGATGGAACATTTAACATTGACGAAATTAAATCCGAGAAAGTCTAGACCCGGGGGTCCTTCAGCTCCAGGTAGCCTTTCCATAGAATGACCTATCCTAGATTTCTCTTCGGATAGTAAAAGCCCTATCGGTTTTAGAAATTGCGAAACAATTTCTTTAGCCTTTAAGACTTCCTCTAAACTTTTGGAAAAGACTATGAAGTCACCCGCGTAGCGTACGACTTTAATAGAATTTCGTTTGGTAAAATGTGCCAAAAGATTGTTTTCTAAACCGTGAAGTGCGATATTCATAAGCAATGGAGATATTACTCCTCCTTGAGGCGTTCCTGCTTCGTTGATATCATAGCTGTCTTCTTGCAAATCGTCCATAATACCCGCTTTTAGCCAAGCTTCGATTTGACACTTGAACATTTTCGAGTTGTTTAGCTTCGATAGAAGGTAGTCATGATTTATGTTGTCAAAACAGCCTTTTATGTCGGCATCCAGAAAATATTTAGGACCACCTTGCAATTGCCTAGCGACCACCCATTTAGCATCGGCAGTACTGTATCCTGGCCTGAACCCGTATGAGTTCGTTTCGAATCTCGATTCCCAGTCAGGTTCGAGGGCCATTTTGACTAGACACTGTTTGGCTCGATCCTCCATAGTGGGGATCGCTAAGGGTCTCAGTTTCCCGTTCGCCTTAGCGATCCATACCCGTTTAATGTAAGATGCCTTACCATTCAGTATCATATCAGTAACCAGGTAGAATCTTTGGCTTGGACTCAACTCCAATAACCCATCGACTCCTGCAGTTTTTTTGCCTCTGTTGTCTTGCGTGACCATACGAACAGCTAATAGTTTAGCATGCTCTGATTTCACTAGTTTTTTCTGATAATACGATACTTTACCTGTGTCATTTTGTTTTGCATGCTTGAAAATTTTATACTGTAAGTTAAATATGTCGGTCTGAATAAGACCCCAAGGAATTTTATTCCACTTTTTGTATTTTTTAATTACTTTGTTCATAATACGAATTTTAGGTCGCAGTAACCCTACAGCTCTTTCAAGCTCATTTGGCGCTATACGTCAGCATATCTCGGGTATTAGCCCCCGCCCTTTGCAGGCACTAGTCCGGTCAGTTCCGGATGAGCCTTGGCTTCTTATAGCATCTTTCAGGTAAATAGCTTATAGTTGGGCCTACCAAATTAGATTTGGAGCACATTACCTGTTACTTCGTTCCTAAGTGTTATTAATTATGTGTGTCCTTCCTACTATACGACGAGATACATTGATTCCTTGCCTTCCTTGTTGCACATTCCAGCCAAATGGTATTTAATGCCGCTATTTCGGCTCCGGGGTCACCCTAAGGCATTCCTCTCATACCCCCAAATTCCTCGTGACGTCGTTTTATTACATAGGTTCGCATGATCTCTAAGCTCACACATACTGTTCTCACCCATTGCAATCACGAGAGTTGCGTTTACAACAGATTTTTAGCCCCGCTTATACTTAACAAATCCCACAATGTTAAGATAGGGAAAATCCAGTAGATTATTATCTGGAAACCTATGATTAATGCTCAAGGAATTGAGCATATGGGAGTGGTTACCCATCTAACACTTAAGTTATCATACAATACTACACAGGTATTGTAAGCAGCCATTATTATGGAATCTAACCCATATTCATGACTAACGAATCGCACCCAACATCGAGGTGCCAAACCATTCCGTCGATAGGGTCTCTAGAGAATGATTAGCCTGTTCGATGGGATAGAGCGGACTCTCTCGAGCCACACCCCCCTGAGAACCGTGCATGCACCTTTCAGCGCACACGGCTCCAACATCCGATCGGTTTAAAAACACTGAGTCTTAAAACCGAGGCATATTTCAAAATCTTACATTTTAGAACTGTTCTGTAGGTCTTTATGTATTCGGGAATGACATAACTTATGAAGAACTACAGTTTTTACCTGCGTGCTTAGAGTAGCATGTAAACGCAAATCTTTTAAACTTGGCATATGATGAACTTCGATGTCTTCACCATTGCTAAGACTCTGTCCACAAGCAGGACAGATAAATTTTTGACGCCTACAAATTTTTTCAACCGTTCCAGACGGAAGACTCGTATAAAGAACACGTTTCCCCAATTTTTCACGATCTGCCTTTTCGTACGTATTCAGTCCCATAGGAATTTGAGCTTTACCGGGAGCCCGGATTGAGTCAAGATTAAACAACCTTAACTTAGCATCATCTACTGATGGACGTTCCAATTTAGTTGGAACACTGAAAACCCAGGAACGTTGAACATAACGCCCGAGTTGGTAAAATTTATGATTAGGAAAGAAACGCTTTCGGAGCGCCTTTCTAGGTGTTTCTCGGTGCAGTTTTGCAACTTTTTCCCAACACTTTCGTAAGACAAACCTATGCATTCCTCGAACACGCTCAGCACTGTCTCCGGTTATGGCGAAATAAATCGCCCTACCACGCAAGTACTCGTTAAGTTTTAAAACAAGAGTGGACAAATCAGTATGGCTCCCGACTATATCACGAACTTTGTTCCTAAATTTCCTAAGGTTATCATCAGAAGGCTTAATTATAATGCGTGATGTCGACTTATAACTTCGCTTTGACCAGGAAACCTCAGCACGTTTCTTATAATTGAATCTTTTCTTGTTGAAGGAAAAGCCCAAAAACTCGAACTCTTGTTCCCATATATTGAATAACGAACTTTTGGCTTTGGAGATCTCTAGTCCTCGTTTAGCTAAAAAATCCTCAACATGGGGTCTTAAAACTTTGAGCATCTTCTTAGAAGGTCCGATAATAATAAAGTCATCTGCGTACCTGACCACATGAACTTTCGGGTTTCCCCTACGTCCCAATATTGGTTTACAGAATTCAACCGCTTTCATTTTTACCATCTCTTCCAATCCATTGAGTGCAACATTACATAGTAGAGGGGATAAAACACCCCCTTGTGGAGTACCCATTTCTGGGATAGTAACGGCCCTCATATCTATTATTTTTGCTTTTAACATCTTTTTTATCACATTACGATCAACTTTTCGATAAACAGGAACCGACCGTAGCAAGAAATCATGATTAATCCGATCAAAGCATTTTTTAATATCTGCATTCAGTATCCATTCAGAAGCCTTCGGGTGAATCAGTTTTCCCCTCAGTGCAAGTACAGCATCTTGCGCACTTCTAAATTTTCTAAACCCAAAACTATTCTTGCAGGCATTCTGTTCCACTAAAGGGTCAATAGCTTCAAGGTAAACAGCTTGCACCGCTCGATCAACTATTGTAGGAATGCCAAGAGGTCGTTGAGAACCATCTTTCTTAGGAATCCAAACGCGTTTTACTGCAGAAGGTTTATAGATACTCGGAGTTCGAACAATTTTAAACACTTGCAGGGCAAGCGCATCTCGTTCTTCTGCGGAAGTTACAATAACTTCATCGACCCCGGGAGTTCGCGAACCAGAAGAGGTTGTAACTCGACGAACCACAATTGCAGTTGTTCTAAAATCTTTTAAAATTGATATTTGAAGATTGCGAACCTTCAAAATATCTCCTTTTTTATACACTTCAACTAATAGAGCTTGTTTTTCATGCAGCCATTCATAGGCTAACTTCCAGTTTACTTGATTAAATTTCATTTAGTTTATCTTAAATTGGCGTTCTAAATATCAAAATACTAAAGTCTATTTAGACCCCAGACTCAACAGGATCTGTATAAAGATGTTTGAGTATTTAGACAAGATATTAGGAGTTCTCGACTTGCTTCGTACTAGTCTGCTGACTTTCGTCACAGTGGACATCCACCTATCCTTTTCATTACAAAAGACATTCGCTTTTAGTACATCTCGTCTGCCCACTATTCGATACATAGAATTGCTTCTGATGCCTCTCTTTAACTCGCCGTTCTACGTAAAGAGAGAATATTGGGCTTACCAAGTTCTATACATACAACATTTATAAAACCCTTAGGTAGCATCTATTTTCGGTTAATCTAGACCTATTTCTGCTCCACAGGGATAAAAGAACAGACATTGTAGACTAACATCACCGCTTACACGGGTGATCCCAAGCTTCGATGAAGTTTGAGTATAACGTTACCGAAATTCAGACGATACTTCACTTGCGTTTACCATAGGTTTCCTTGCTCGGGAAAGTCGAGTTCGTTAGGCTCATTTATCCCTTTGTTCCTAGTCGCTCAGTACCACTCGGTTATTACCCCTTATAGCAGCACCACTAGGTAGCAACATCTCAATAGGCGGAGAAGAAGAGATCTCATCGCTCTTATTCGTATGTATAACTTCTTGTCGCACATCCCTGGCGTACCTTTTATTCGTTGAGCGATGA
>WTJV01000003.1 GCA_011524725.1 Amoebophilaceae bacterium
TATGTTGGAACCTTGTTATAGCGCTGTATTGGTCTTTGTGTCCTAGTGCTTGCGGAGTTCCCGGGGCTTTGCCCCGGGAGCCCGCGGGGGGCGTTGCTATCACTGAGCTAGGCTTAGTTTCTCGTATCCAATAGGCGTTTTTAAGACTTTGTGCGTTTTGCCATAAGTCTTATAGCTATGTTTCCCTTCATGAAAAGTGTAGTCCCAATACCATGATCCAGTTGGAAGACGAACACTTCATGCGTGAGGCCCTCAAAGAGGCTGAGAAAGCCCATGAAGCCAAAGAAGTGCCCATAGGAGCTGTTGTGGTAAGCAATAACCGGATTATTGCGCGGGCCCACAACCAAGTAGAGAGACTACAGGACGCTACTGCGCACGCAGAAATGCTTGCCCTGACGGCAGCTTTCAACCATGTAGGAGGAAAATACTTGCCCACCTGCACCTTGTATGTTACCTTGGAGCCTTGCTGCATGTGCGCAGGTGCTGCCTATTGGGCGCAGCTGGGTCGGCTTGTTTTTGGTGCTCATGATCCTAATCGGGGCTATAGCACAGCGGGCAATCAGCTACTGCATCCCCGTACGGAAGTCTCCAAAGCCGTATTGGGCGAAGAGGGTGCACGACGAATAACGCATTTCTTCCAGTCTTTGAGGAGCTAAGCTATTAACTTTCTATATTTATATCGTTTATCACTCCTAAAACTTATTACGTTATGGCTTTTGAATTACCGAAACTTCCCTACGAATATCATGCATTAGAGCCCCATATTGATGCTAAGACGATGGAGTTGCATCATAGTAAACACCATCAGACGTACATCAATAATCTCAATAAGGCTATTGCGGGTACCACATTAGATCATGAGCCTATCACAGCGGTTCTCAAAGACGTGAGCCAGCACGGTGTTGCTGTGCGTAACAATGGAGGTGGGTATTACAACCACACTTTTTTCTGGACTTTATTGTCGCCCCAAGGAGGAGGGCTTCCTACTGGCGAAATCGCTGATGCTATCCACAAGCGGTTTGGTGGGTTCGATCAGTTGAAAGAGGCCTTTTCTGTTGCAGCGGCTACTCGATTTGGTTCGGGATGGGCTTGGCTTTATGTCGATGATCATGGCCAGCTCAACCTATGTTCCACGCCCAACCAGGATAATCCATTGATGGACGTTGTGCCTGATGAGCACCGTGGCACCCCTATATTGGGCCTTGATGTTTGGGAACATGCTTACTATCTGCACTACCAAAACAGAAGGCCTGAATACATTGCTGCTTTTTGGAACTTAGTGAATTGGCAGGAAGTGGCTAGAAGATTTCGAGAGACGTTTTGAGTCGCTTAGCAAATCGATATTATTGTAAAGTCTCCTTTTGCCCTCGCCTAAAAGCCACCGGAGCATTTTTTAGCAGCATTGCTAAAAAGGTAGCATTCTACATCAATGATTTCATTGATCAAATGCTCGCTGCAGTTGCTCTGTAGCAAACTATCGATTAAAAATTAGCAATACCTTTTAGCGAACTCTGCTATAGCCTAAAATCACCACAGCAAGCATGCAGCAAGTCTCTCTTACAGCAGCTCAGCACCATATCATGTATATTGCCTATGTATTTGTCCCTTAAGAAAGAGCAATTCCATCGAATGTTAAGCGCTAAGAGCAGCTATTTTTAACTATGTCTCAAAAAGTGGTATTCAAAGGACCCGACCAGGGGATTAGGGCCGTGAGCTTGGCACTGCGTCAGGTGCAAAGTGAGGCACTGTCTGAGCGCGTGTAAGCGCACGAGGTTGCCTCGTCTGTGCCTAAGGGCAAGACAAGGTAGCCCGGTTCCCTGAGCGGTGATTTTTTCGGTTTCTTTTTGCGTGGCAGACAAAAAACGCCTGCCCGGCGAGGGGAAGCTACGTATGCCTAACTGAGTACAAGGCGGGAAGGAAGTTGTCGAGGCCCAACTATCGTAGTGCTTTGCGTACTCGCTGAATATGCTGGAGTATAGCAGGACCCTCGTCAGGATGAAACCAAGCCATGTCCACCTCTCTGCTAAACCAAGTAAGCTGCCTTTTGGCATATCGCCTGGTATTCCTTTTGAGTAACCGGATGGCCTCGGATTGTCCATAGTGGCCTGCTATATAGCCGAAAATTTCACGATAGCCCACCGTCTGTAGCGCATTGTAATGGCGGTAGGGATATAAAGCCACTGCTTCTTGTATCAGGCCTTGCTCTAGCATATGTTCGACTCGTTGGTTGATACGCTGGTAAATCACTTGCCGGTCTCTTGTAAGGCCTATTTTAATGGTCTGAAACGGACGTTGTGTTGGCTGGTGTTTTCGGAACTTACTATAAGGCTGACCAGTACCCAAGCACACTTCTAAAGCTCTGATGACTCTTCGAGGATTAGCTCGGTCTACTACTTGGTAATAATCAGGATCTTGTGTAGCCAACGTGGAAACTAGTGCTGGCAAGCCCTCTTTCTGAAGCCTTTTGTTTAAATCGGCCCGTATAATAGGAGAGATGGGAGGTATTGCGTCTAACCCCTGGCACACGGCCTGGATATACAACCCAGAACCCCCTGTCATCAATACGTGATCGTGCTTGTCCCACAAGGATGCCAATATTTGCAGGGCATCTTGCGCGAAACGTTCTGCATTGTAAGACGCGTGCACAGGTAAGAAATTGACCAGATGGTGTGGTACTCCCTGCATAGCTGTCAGCGTAGGTTGCGCAGTACCGATGGTCATACCTTGATAGCACTGTCGGGCATCAGCCGAGATAATCTCAGTGCCTAGGTATTGGGCAAGCTGAATACCCAGCGCTGTTTTGCCTACTGCTGTGGGGCCCGCAATGACGATCAAGTACTTTCCGTTTGGGTATCCTGACATGGTGAGAGACGGAATGCAGTGCCATGCGCGTAGTGGCTCGCAAGAAAAGCCACTAAGCTACTTTTTCTAACACGGCATTGCTAATTGTTAATCGATAGCTTGTTAAAGAGCAACTGCAGCGAGCATTTGATCAATGAAATCATGCTACTGAACACTACCTTTTAGCAATGCCTACGAGACCTTTGCACCGCTCATAATCGTTTAAACACACATTCTAGTGATGCTGGGCTGACACTTCACCGCATGATCATCCTATAAATGTATCCATTTTTATAGAAGATGTAACACAATGCATGCTCGTTATGGAATTAGCCATATATTTAAACTGCCAAAATAAGCCCCTAATGCATAAATCTGTCGTGCAAAGATCTCATTACGTTACAGGAAGACGCTAAATGTTAATCTTTGCGGCTAGCATCTTTCTCTTCTTGCTGTTCGCCTGGATTTCCTATAGGAAAGCCCATGAAGGTTTCAGGGCTGTCTGTTTTTGTAAGACACCCACGTGGTTTTAACACAACAGTTACATACTGGCTTTCCTTTTCTTATCACTGCTCTGTCTGTTTTTCTCCATAGTTTCTTCGTCTTTTATTATAAACCGATCTGCAGAAAGGTGGATGGTGAAGCCTGCTTTTTTGCTAATGTGGTGACGTAGTACTCGGGGTAAGTAATATTTCTGACTCCTACTAGAGGATTGACTCACGGCCTCCCTTTCGTATACAAATGGAGCATTTATCTCAGAGCGTATCACACAACCTACCTCCGTATCCGTGATAACAGGTAGCGAGCTTTCTTCGTTCTTAGCGGCTGCTGTAAGCCCATGGTAGCCTTTTCCTAAGAATAGTTGAAAAAGGGCGTCACACTCTCGGCAGTGCATCCTGCTACATCCCATACCTAGGATATGGGTGTATCGTTCTTCATTTTGCCGATCTCTCTGCAATAAGAACTGCACGAATTCGCCTTCTGCATGGGATTGGAGTCCTGTCCTAATACCATAACGCAATGCTTGGGCCTTTTTTGCCATGGTGGTACCCATCTTTTCTTTCCCGTTGTGAAAGACAAATTTCTTGGCGTTTCCATATTCATCCCTGAGTACTACACAAAGACAAGTAGTCGCATTCCTGGTAAAGGAATTCTTGTCAGCATGGGCAATATGACAGGCATCTCGCACTAGTTTCGTGCACAAGTTCTTAGTAAACGAACCCTTGGCGGTGTCGATATCGCTCTCTCGAAGTAGGTACTCCCTTTTAGAATCATTCTTGCCGGGCTTGCAATTCAGTGCAAATAATGAAAATTTTTCACCAGGATTTTCTTCTCGCTTGTCGTCTGGTTTTTTGCCTATCTCGATACTTTCCAGATCCGTGTTGGTCATCTCAGAATCATCCTCCGAGTGATTGGCATCACCTTCTTGAAGATAGGTTTCTACGGCGTAACCTAGGTGAACTCCACGAAATGCACACGGCGCTAAAAGCTCATCTAGGTACTTGGAAGAAGGCGGAGAGGCGACTTGGCTGTGATGACTAAGCTGCGCAGCTATCTTCTGGATATTCAGTCCAGGCACTTCTTGAATGCCACAAAAAGAGACAGCTGGCGTTAAGTATAGTAGTAGCGTACCAAAGGATTTCCATCGAAAGTTATTATTTAGCCACATTGCCTACTTGCTTTTTTCCCTGTCTAGATCGCATAACTTTTTTCAATATCCTGATGATGGCTTTTTGCGAACTCCGCTCTTCAGGATATTTCTTGTATGAATATTTAGCCAAGTCTAATGCCTCCTTGGTTATCACATCGATGTCCGGATCAGGATTTTTCTCATAAACGTCCTCCCAGTATTCTATAACCGGTATGTTACAATGCATGACCGCCGTGTCTAACATGGAACTACCTGAACGCACAGTTTTTTTGAAATCAGCTCCTTTTTGCACTAGACAATCAATGATATCCCGCCCCATTTCTCCATTATCTCCTGCCGCTGCATAATGTAAAGTAGTGCCTCCTCGATGATCAAGAAGGTTGGGGTCGGCCCCTTTCTCTAAGAGAAGCTCCACAACGTCTAGGTGTCCCCTGGAGGAGGCTAAATGTAAGGCGGTATTTTCATTATTCTGCGTTTGAATATTGACGGGGATATTTTCGTACCCTATTAGCTCTTTGACCAAGAAAAGAATCCCTTTAGCTGCTACGTAATGCAAGGGCGTATACTCATATTCAAAGTCGGGGTTGCCGTCACTCGGACATACGATAGATTTAGTTAGGAAGTTGTTATCTCTTCCTACACAAAATATATGTCCCATAGCGTCCAATGCTCCTTCATCCGACGAGTTTTCTTCTAAGCGGTCTACTGTTTGTCTGAATGAGGTAAACCATTCCTTGTGCCCAGGAAGATCTTCTTCTTTTTTGGCGCGTTTGGCAGTCGTTGACGATGCCTCTTTGCTTAGTTGTCTAGTCGGTGGTCTTTTAGCGTCTCTGCTTGCTACACTGATCTGCTTAGCGTCAGGTGGGGATTCAGAAGCGCTGGTCACGATCAGTCCGGAACCAGGTGACTCTGGCGTGGTAGGTACTTGCATACCCTGCTTGGCCTGAGGTTTCTGTGTCGGCGGAGCTGCTTGTGCTATACCCTCTTCTCCAGCATTCAGACTAGGATGCTGGCAACTGTTGCATAGGGAAGCATAGGACAGCAATATCCCGATAATGTATACATGCGCCTTTTTGTACAGCATAATCACAGTTTTTTTCGCTATTACCAACTAAGTCACAAAACTTTGTTGCTAAGATACACTAAGATGCTGGGCATCGCTAAAAATGTAGCGGTTGATATCATGCTTTCATTAATCAAGTGATCGCTGCGGTTGCTCTCTAAAAAACTATCCATTGAAAATTAGCAACGCCTGATATTTTACCTATCGATAAGATAACTAAAAATCCTACTTTTGCCACGTACTGTGCAAAGGTCTCAGTTTGTAAATTTAGTCCAAAATGTATAGCATTACGCCCTCAATTCAAAATTGAGGGGCCCATAGCTCAATAGGTTAGAGCACCTGACTCATAATCAGGGGGTTCCAGGTTCAATCCCTGGTGGGCCCACGACTGGGGTACTATCTCTGTACTCGGAGCATGCAACCCGAACTTAAGTCAGACATGACGAAAAGGTAGAAAGCGTCAAGCATAGAGGGCATATGACGCATCGTGAATTAGGTGTTTGAGATGCCCCCATTTGTGGGGTATGACAACTTGGGCCATAAGGATGATAACATATGGCGTGGAACTGTCGTAAAACTTGATAAAAAGTATCTTCATTAGTCCTAGATGAGCCTGAAATCGTATTTTGCAATTGCCTCGTTATGAATGGTCCTATTGGTATCTTTGACAGTGGTATTGGGGGACTCGCCGTAGCCCGAGCTGTAAAAGACCTGCTTCCTCAAGAATCGATTGTTTACTTTGGCGATACTGCGCACCTGCCTTACGGAGACAAGGCGGGTGCCACAATTCAGGCTCATGCTATCCGTATTTGCAATTTCCTTTTGAAAAGGCAATGTAAGGTTATTCTCATCGCCTGTAACTCTGTCTCGGCAGTGGCCTACGACTTGGTTTGTGCCCATGTGGGCCAGCGAGCTGCTGTGCTGAACGTCATTGATCCCATGATCGATTACATTGGCAGTCAGTTCCAGGGCCAACTTATTGGTTTGATTGGGACGCAGCAGACTATACATTCCAGGGTTTATGAAAAAAAAATCCAAGCGCTGCGTTTAGGCATTCAGCTGAGAGCAGTGGCTACGCCACTGCTAGTACCGATGAGCGAAGCAAGATTTACCCAAGGTATCAGCCTAGAAACCATCCACAATTATCTTAAGAATCCCGCCTTGCGATACATCAAGGCACTCATTTTGGGGTGTACCCACTATTCTGTCATCAAAACGTCAATAAAAGCCTTTTACCAGCATCAACTATCGGTCATGGATGCTGCTGAGGTCACAGCAACGTACTTACAGCGCTTCTTGTTCCGCCACCAGCTCTTGAGCACCCGCCTACTTGCTGAAGATCATTTTGTAGCTTCTGCATTGACGGCGGACTTCGAAAGAGCCACTCATATTTTCTTTGGCCACAAAGTACACTTGGAGCGACTGTTAGTTTGATACCAAGTCCAATTTTGGAGCTGTTGCATGGGTATTTGAATGATTGCTTATGTCTACGCTTCTATTTTACCTGCCTTTTTTACTGCTATTTGTACTAGCATTAGGGTATTTCGAACGAAAAATAGCTGCTTTTATCCAAGACCGCTTGGGTCCTACAGAGGTAGGCTATGGGGGCTTGGGCCAGCCCTTAGCCGATTTGCTCAAGCTATTACAGAAAGAAAGCATTGTGCCCACTACTGCCGATAAGGTGCTTTTTGTCATGGCTCCATTCTGGATCTTTACTGTTGTTTTTGCAGCATTTGCTGTGCTGCCCGTGACCCATGCCTGGCGTGGTGCCTCCACAGCTACGGGTGTCTTGTACCTCCTGGCCATGGCTTCTCTAGAGAGCGTAGGCGTTTTTGTAGCTGGTTGGTCCTCGAACAACAAGTATGCCCGTATGGGAGCTATTCGGGCCTTGATGCAGTTTATGGCTTACGAAATACCCCTAGGCCTCAGTGTCTTGAGCGTACTCATTGTGAGTCAGACCCTAGACCTACAGGCCATTGCTGTGCAGCAGGGCATTGGCACTTCCCTGCCTGCTTATTTATTGGGCCTGAAAGGCATAGATGTTACTCGGTGGGGGGGAGTGTTCACTTGGAATATTGTTAAAATGCCACCGCTATTACTCGCTTACGCTCTCTTTTTTGTTACTTCTTTAGCGGCTTGCCACCGCGCCCCGTTTGATTTGCCTGAAGCCGAATCCGAGCTAATAGGGGGGTACCATACCGAATATAGTGGTTTGCGCTGGGCCTGGATGATGCTAGCCGAATATAGTATGATGCTCTTGATGGGCCTCCTAGGTGTGGTGTTGTTCTTAGGAGGTTGGCATACCCCGCTGCCCAATTTACCAGGGTTACCCCTAGGTATCTGGACCAGTGGTTTTCCGGGCACCTGGGTAAGCCATTTGTGGGCGGGGTATTGGCTTTTTGCTAAGGCACTATTTGTTGTTCTGTTGCAAATGGGTATTCGGTGGACTTTCCCTCGCGTACGTTTTGACCAAGTCATGTCGCTATGCTGGCAGCGCCTGACACCGGCTGCTTTGTTGACTTTCTTGATGACGTTATGGTGGAAATTGCTTATACTATGACGCATTAAGCTGCTGTACCATGTCCTCACCGCAATATACTTCCCCCACTTTGTTGAACAGTTTACGTACACTGGGCAAAAGTTTACACTTGGCTTGGCAACACCTGTATAAGTCATTGGGGCCTCGTCTACGTAAGTTGCCCATTACAGATAGTACCTATTTTCGGACAGGCCCTACTACCCTCCAGTACCCGCGAGAACAATTGCCGGTGCCTACCCGTGGCCGTTATCGCTTGCACAATGATATAGATGATTGTATCGTGTGCGATAAGTGCGCACAGGCATGCCCAGTAGATTGTATCGAGATTGAGGCTATCAAGGCGCCTTCGCCTCTTGGTCAAACAAGCAATGGTATGACCAAGCGCCTTGCAGCTACTCGATTTGACATTGACCTAGCTAAATGCTGCTTTTGCGGTTTGTGTACCACCGTATGTCCTACCCAGTGCTTAACCATGACACCTGAATATGACTATAGTGTCTTTGACTGGGCGGAACATAAAGTCCACTTTGCTGCCATGGCTCCTGAGGAGCATACAGCGCATAAGTAGGCCTAGACGGCTCAACATTAGCCTATGGTCTCTCCATCCCCATGAGTATTCTACTATCTCATGATAAATTTTATCTAAAAACATTGCTTTTTTGTATTTAATGCATAGCTTTGTTTCGAATAGTAAATATAGGTCACCTCTCTGGGTGAGAATTTTTAAATATCAAAAAGCAATTCAATCATGAAAAAAAGTATAATCAAAGTCGTTTCTATGTTGTTTTTAGGATCACTTCTAGTGACCGCTTGTAAGAAAGATAAAAACGATACCGGAACTGGAACCGGAACTGGAACTGGAACTGGATCTTAAGCTCCGTAATGAAATGATTACGTTTTTTAGCTATGAGCCGCTTTCCAGCGGCTCATTTTTTATAGACCAGTGTCCGTCTCGGATGCCTTTGGCTCGCTGTTGTTATATAACACGTAATATCTCTACAAGCGCATAAAAGCCTTTTTACTTATTGCAGGAGTTAGTGACATAATTAGCTTTTCCTTAAGAAAAGACAAATCTCATCAGATACGCAGTGCTAAGAGAGGTACATTTCAAAATTAGATCAAATTCCTTCTTTTTAAGGGGCATTAAGGGGTGACTATTTATAGGGAACGGATATCTTGCCTATCAATAAATTAGTTAAAGAATTTTACTTTTACCATCAACCGTGCAAAGATCTCACTCATTTACTTCTTACTAAGCCACCCAGCAGGATTCAACTTTTGGGCACCATGCCAGAGTTGTAACTGCAGCTCGGTAGTTCCTAGTGCGTCTGTAGCTACTGTGCCAATAGGTGTATGGGTTTGGACATGTTGTCCTACCTTAACAGTTGTGTTTTTGAGCTTGGCATATACGCTGTGGTAAGTCCCATGTTGAATAATCACAATGCGATTCATGCCGGGCACAAAAGCAATGGCTTTGACCACTCCCTCAAAAATGGCGTGGACTTGTGCCTCCTTTTCGGTCTGAATATCAATGCCTAGATTTTCTACTTGTACATTACATAGCACAGGATGGGGCCCTAACCCAAATTTTCTGCTGATAAATCCCGACTTCACAGGCCATGGTAGTTTTCCCCGATTTTTTAGAAAAAGCGCAGTTAGCTTATTAGAATGCACGATTTTGGGCATCTTATGCTGTGAATTTTGTGTAGTGGGTGGTGTGTTGGCAGCGGATGCTTCTTGCGCTCGAAGCGCTTGTTGTATGATGTCTGCAATTAACTTATCTAGGCGTCTGACAGCTTTATGACGTTGTTGCAGCTCTTGAGTAAGTTGTGTGTGCTGCGCTGTTAACTTTCTTATGAGTTGGGTCTGCTTCTTTTTAAGGCTGATTAGCTTATTGTTTCTCTCTTGCCTACTATGTAGCAATTCTTTCTGGGTTTGCATGCGTTGTTGGGCAGCGTTTTGCTGTGCTTGGAGCAAAGCCTTGGTCCTTTCAATCTCTTGGTAGTGCTTGCGTCGTAGATGAGCATATTGTTTGACATAGCGTAGCCTTTGTACTAGATTGTGAAAGGAAGGTGCGGAAAAAATAAAAATTAGCGATTGCCTGTTGTGTAGGGCTTTGGCACCTACGTAAACCATAGTAGCATATTCTTTTTGTAGTTGCGCCAAGTCTTTTGTTAAAATAATTTCTGCTTTCTGTTTTTGTTGGATTTCTTGATTAATGGCCCTTAGTTCCTGATTGACCGACTGAACTAAAAGCATATTAGATTCAATTTGTGTGTTTAGGGCGTTGAGATACCCTAAACTTTCTCTCTTTTTTGTTTCAGTTTTCTGTAAGATTTGTCGAATGATCTTGATGCGTTGCGATAGTACGTTTCGCTCGGCTTCAAACTTTGTCTTATTGGGTTGCGCTGTGGCTATGGAGATGATACAGCCTAGTATCAGTACGCTGCCCCTCCCGTATTGTTTGTTTCTTATCATGTGGATAGCATAATAAAAAATTTATTCACCTCTCTTGGATACTTCTTTCGGGTAAAGAGCTACCTGCTGTGCGCGTCGTGTGTGATAGTCGTATAGTCACCTATACTCATTTCTGAACTTTTTCCTATAAGGTGAACGTGGTTGCCCAGCATAGAGTTGTTCAGTGTTGCATATGCCACTGTACTATGTGCCTGGATGATGCTGTTCTGTATTCGTGCATCCTCAATCTGTGTATGGTCACCTACAGAAACGTAGGGTCCCAGTACTGTATTTCTGACAACAACTTGTTCGCCTAGGTAGACGGGAGGAATCAGAAGACTGTTATGGAGTTGTGCTGTATTGGCTACCAAATCCTGGTTGCCTGCCATAAACGTGAGGAAGCGCTGGTTGGTATGTAGCGTTGCAGCCTTGTTGCCGCAATCGAGCCATTCTGCTACTTCTTGTATGGTAAATCGTACTCCTGCTTTATTCATGGCTATCAGTGCAGTAGTCAGCTGATACTCTCCGTCTTTCTGTTCGTTCTGGTCAATCAGCTTTTTTAGGAATTGGCCAAGTTGTGCTCCTTCCTTGAAGTAATAGACACCAATGATAGCTAGGTCAGAGACGAAGGTTATGGGTTTTTCTACGAAGTCTATCACTTGATTTTGGGCCCCCAACTTGACTACGCCAAAAGCACTGGGGTCTTGCACCTTTTTGACCCAAATTACACTTTCCTGATCTGTGTCTAAGGCTAAATCACATTTAAAGAGCGTGTCTGCGAAGGCCACTATTACGGGGCCCTGTAAGAGTTCTGCCGCACAAAGCACTGCATGGGCAGTACCCCGTGCTTCAGGCTGCTCATAGAATCTGGCTTGCGCTCCCATGGTCTTTGCAAGCTGACTGAGCTGAGTCTGGGTAGTATCCTCCAGCTCATTGACTACAAAGCCAATGGTACGAATAGGCGTGGGGCAGGTGGCGCATATCTCTTCTACTAGCCGTTCCACAACAGGCTTCCCTGCGATTGGTATCAAGGGCTTGGGTGTAGTCAACGTATGTGGGCGCATGCGCTTTCCCTTACCAGCCATGGGAATGATTAGGTGCATAAGATTTCTACCAGTTGGTTGTGCACTTGCCGTTACTTGATTCTTGTGTATACGATCATTATTGTATTCCTGTACTCCCAAAGCCTCCTTGTCCTCTAGCGGTAGGATCTAATGTGGTAACGGGGGTCCATGTAGCTTGGGCATGCGCTGCTACTACTAATTGAGCAATGCGTTCTCCGTCTTCGATAACAAAATCCTCTTGCGAAAGGTTGATGAGCATGACCTTAATTTCTCCTCTATAATCAGCATCGATGGTACCAGGACTGTTGAGTACTGTGAGGCCATGTTTTAGCGCCAATCCGCTTCGGGGTCTTACCTGGGCCTCGTACCCTTGAGGTAGCGCTACGTACAAGCCTGTTTCTACTAAGACTCTCTGTAGGGGCTGTATCGTAATACTAGCGTCAATATTAGCCCTTAGGTCCATACCACTGGCACTAGCCGTGGCATAAGTGGGCAAGGGGTGTTTAGAGCGGTTGATGATGTGAATTTTCATACTACAGTATTTTTCGAACAAAGCTACAAAAATGAATTTCACCTCGCTGGCGTGGTTATGCTTTTTTCTTTGGATGAAAAAAGTAAGCAAAAAAATCGGTTGCTGTGGTTGCGAGCACGGATCTAAACTCGGTCCTTCGGACCTCAAACAGTAGATGCCCCTTAACGGCCTGCGGCTGCGGATTTCTTAACGTGCTCTCCACCAAGGCTACAATTTTGCATTGTGGAAAATGTCTCTACTCAAATCTGCGTAGCAGATAAGAAGGAACGCCTGTCCGGCGACAGAATGTACTACCTGAGTACACCTTCACACAGCTCTTGTTACCGACTAGTGCCTTTACTATGCCCTAGTCTGTGTAGTAGTAACCCAAAAAGCAGGGGTAGGACTAAGTTGCTAACCATGGCATTTGTGCTGTTGGTGTAGGGGATACGCTTTGTTAGGAGCACGCATACCATGGTACCTATGATATAAGCCAGCTTACGGCCCATTTGGTAAGGAATAGGATAGTATTTTTGGCCCCAGTAGTAGCATACTAGACACATGGTGGCATAGCTGGCTACCATTGCCCACACGCTACCCCAATAGCCTACCTGAGGGACGAGTAGTCTATTGAGGAAGATGGTAACCAGCGCCCCTATGCCCACTAGCCAAGTACCATAATGCGTTTTGTCTGTCAGCTTGAACCACATAGAGAGATTGTAATATACACCCAGGAGTAAATAGCCCAGCATCAAGTAGGGTACCACTTCTAGTGCCATTCGATACTCCGCTTTTCTGAGTAGCAGGAGTCCCAGTAAGTCTAGGTTGATGCTTACGGAAAACAAAACGAAGCATGCCCCCAAGATAAACCAGTGCATGACAGTACTAAAAAGCGCTGGGGCATCACGTGCTTGCGCCTGGGAAAAGAAGAAAGGTTCTGCAGCATAGCGAAATGCTTGTATACATAGAAGCATCAAGGCAGCAAGCTTGTAACAAGCCCCAAAAATACCCAATATAGCTTCATTGCTCTGGCCCACATACAAATCGGGTGGAAGCCAATGTCGGAGCATAGCTCGGCTTAGCATCTCGTTGACCACTCCTGCTAAGCCCATGAGTGATAGTGGCCATGCATAAGTTAGCATGAGCTTGAGCCGCTGCCAAGACACTTGAAATTTAATTTGACGTAGTGGTGTGCTGAGTAAGGGCAAGGCAGCAGCATTGGCCACTAGATTGGCGATAAAAACGTAGTCTACACACTTTTTAGGATCGTAACAACAGGCTATATAGGGCTGTAGACTTGCCAGCCAATGGCCTTTATCTATTTGGGCAGCCCCATAGAGTAGCACGAAGTTAAGTGTCACATTCAAGCCGATTTGAAAGAGCTTGATACTAGCAAAAAAGGAAGCTTTGCCTTGCAGTCTGAGCTGAGCTAAGGGGACAGTCAGGATGGTATCAATAGCTAATATAGTGGCAAAGTAGTAAACGTATCGTTCACAGCCTGGGTAGGATGTCCCTATTGTGATGGGCGTTGCAAAAACTACCAACAGTCCAGAGAGGACCAAGGTAGAAACTAGCAGTACACTAACCGCCAGGTCAAAAGCGGATGGCTCTTGTTTCGCAAAGCGCAAGTAAGCGGTCTCCATCCCATACGTGTAAAGAACCTGTAGAAAAGCAGCGTAGGCATACCATTCTGTGAGGATGCCATAGTCGGCAGGCAGAAAGATACTCGTATAGAAAGGTACGAGTATATAATTGAGTATTCTGCCCACTACACTGCTCAATCCATATAGTGCGGTCTCTCTAGCGAGCTTCTTGGTAGGCTGCATGGATGGTTTATTTCGTGGTTTCAGGATCTATATACAGCAAGGCACCCTGTTCGTCACTTGCAAGATCGTACGACGGAATGGTTTAGGCAAAAAATAGCCTACACACGTACAAGGTGCATAGGCTGCAGGTGGTCAGCTATAGGCAGTGTGGGATGTTGTTGTCGCAGTAAGACGTACGGATTCCCTTACCTATGACAGCGCACGTATTTCGCAGCAGTTTTTGAATAGCTCGGTACATTTAGCAATGAGTTGATCAAAATTATCGGGAAGCAGACTCTTTATTATAGCATCCATGCCCAACATTGAAATAACGCTATTCCCATCCTCTTTGTTACCGTTAATTAGCCAACGCTGCATAACTTCGCTTCTAGAAATTACGCTAAGAAGCATGAATATATCATTATTCCTTATACTTGATGGTAGGCCATTAAAAAAATCAGTTTCTGACATGTTCTCTACTTCTTTTTTTCCCAGGAAACTACACAACTCTCTCAAATTCTGCTTCTCTTCCTGCATCTTGTCTGGAGTCCTAGTTTCTATCCCTACTATTTCGTTGATCAGTCGCTCTTTCTTTGCTGACAATATCTCCCGTTCACTGATCCTATTAGGTGAATTGGGCGAGGTTTGACAGCCCATGAACCCCGCTAGAAAGAATAAGCTTATTAATAGTTTTTTGCGCATATTAATATATATTGTTTCGCAAATGCAATATTATTTCGCAAAAAATAAAAACAAGATTGCAAACAATAAATCAACTTAACTGCCTTTAAATCTGGGTATTCTGGCTTCTAGAAGCGCAGCAATCCCTTCCTTCAAGTCGTCCGTTTTACAGCAATGGGCAAAGCTATTCGCTTCCGTTTGGTAGCCATCTTCATGAGGATTGTAGACAGCATTGACGCAATTGATGACCATACCTACTGCCAAAGGTGCTTGGGCTGTAATTTCCTGCAAAAGCGCTTTACTCTTCCGTATTAGCGCTTCTTTGTGATTCTCCACATAGTTCACCACGCCCCACGCCTCGGCTTCTGCTGCGGTCAGGAGCTTACCGGTCATCATGCACTCCAATGCCTTGGTTTTGCCTATTAGATGAGTCAGGCGTTGGGTCGCCCCAAAGCTAGGAATAGTACCCATGGCTACTTCCGGAAAGCTCAAGGTAGCATTCTCTGAGGCGATGCGAAGATGGCAAGCTAAGGCCAGCGAGAATCCTTCTCCACGTGCAGCGCCATTGATAGCGGCCAAAATAGGCTTATGACAATTTTCAATCAGTGCAAAAGTCTCTTGGCCGTGTTCGGAAAATTTTCTTCCGTTGAGTTCGTTTAGGGTTTGTATTTCTTCGGGGGGGGTGCCCATGGCAAAAGTATCTTCTCCCGCACCTGTGATTAAGACACTTTTGATTTCACTGTTGTCGTACACTTCTTGGATGAGTTCCCGAAGTGCATCAATACCTGTAGTACTTAGCGAATTATGTGCTCCGTAGTTATGGAGCGTGATAGTCAGAATGCCTTCTTCTAGCTCGGTTTCAAGCGGTACTCGATTTTCCATAAATGTATTAGAAATGTGGGACCCCTAATTAAATGGATGAAGCTGTACTATCCAACTGTCGCTTCGATGAGCACTTATCTATTTGAACTATCGAAGAATTTCTTAATCGTTGAGCTACGCCCTTAAAATCTAGTTTTTTAATAACTGTATCGGAGAGATCCCCTAAGTATGTCTGTGCCAGAATATTCTCAATAATACGGCAACCTGAACCATATAAACAAGGCATAGCCCATCGACGAGCCCACGTGATAATAGGGGCGACATTATACTAAACTGGCGTCGAGCCACAGCGCCCACTGTCAATGCTATTTATTTTGTTTACCTTTAGATCACAAAGCTTGATACTATCTATTTAACTAGTTGTAGTTGTCAAATCTGAGGGATGCCTATGAATAGTAAGATGCGTTTGCGTGGTGCGGTAGCCCCTAAGAGCACTATGTGTGATACCATGCGGGTTGCCCAGGCAAAAACTACAGGCAATAAACGAAAATTATATTTAGAGAGTTACGGCTGCCAGATGAACTGTTGCTGACAGTGAGGTGGTCACAGCCATCATGCAGGAGCAAGGATTTGATCTGACTGCAAGCCATGAGCAAGCGGATGTCATCTTCATTAATACTTGTGCTATCCGCGACAAGGCAGAGCAGACCATTAGAAAGCGCTTAGCCCAGTTTAACCAAGTCAAGAACAACAAACCTGGACTTATTATTGGTGTCTTGGGCTGTATGGCCGAACGCCTCAAGACGCAGCTCTTGGAAGAGGAAAAGATCGTCGACCTGGTAGCAGGGCCTGATGCTTACCGTGACCTTCCTCAGCTAGTCCAAGAGGTAGACGAAGGCCACAGAGCAGTCAACACCTTTCTTTCTAGAGAAGAGACGTATGCAGATATCAGTCCGGTAAGGGTCCACACCAATGGGGTTACCGCTTTTATTTCTATCATGCGAGGTTGCGACAACATGTGTTCCTTTTGTGTAGTCCCTTTTACCCGAGGCCGGGAGCGTAGTAGAGATCCACATTCCATTGTCAAGGAAGCGCATGTGCTTTTCCAGCAAGGTTACAGGGAAGTGACGCTACTGGGCCAGAATGTAGATTCTTACCAATGGTCGCCCAATACAACCCTGAAAGGTAAAGCGGCTATCGAAAAGTCCGGTACTACCGATATTGTTAATTTTGCCCAGCTGCTGTCTCAGGTAGCGCAGGTACATCCAGACTTGCGGGTCCGCTTTTCTACTTCACACCCCAAGGATATCACGGATGAAGTCTTGTATACTATGAAGGCATATGATAATATCTGCAAGTACATCCATTTGCCTGCGCAGAGCGGTAATACGCGAATCCTACAACATATGAATCGGACCTATGACAGAAATTGGTACCTACAAAAAATCTTAGCCATTCGACATATCTTAGGAGAAGGGTGTGGTATTTCTTCTGATATGATTGCGGGCTTCTGCTCAGAGACAGAGGAAGAGCATCAGGATACGCTTTCACTCATGGATGTCGTTCAATACGATTTTGCGTATATGTTCTATTATTCAGAGCGTCCCGGTACTTTAGCAGCTCGCAGGTATGAAGACGATGTTCCCCTTGCTGTAAAGAAGCGCCGACTGGCTGAAATCATCGCCAAACAGCGTGTGCACTCTTTAGTACAGAACAAGAAAAATATTGGCCAGCAATTCCAAGTTCTCATAGAAGGTCCCTCCAAGCGTTCCGATGAGTATTTGCAAGGCCGAAATAGCGCTAACAAAGTGGTGATCTTCCCTAAGAAGCACTACCAGAAAGGGCAATATGTGAATGTACGCATCACCGATTGCACAGCTGCTACGCTATTGGGACGGGTCATATCCTGCGTATGAGCTGGTTTGGTACGCTACCCAACTTATACTTATGCAAGAAGAAGCAATACAACATACTAAGCAACAGTTTGGCATCATTGGTAATGCAAAAGCGTTAAACCGTGCTGTTGAGGTGGCTGTTCAGGTAGCCCCCACAGCGATGACTATCCTCATTACTGGCGAGAGCGGCAGCGGTAAAGAGTCGTTTTCTAAGCTTATCCATAGCCTAAGTCCTTACAAACATGGCCAGTTTATTGCCATCAACTGCGGAGCTATTCCTGAGGGAACCATAGATTCTGAGCTTTTTGGACATAAAAAGGGAGCTTTTACAGGAGCCGCCGAAGAAAGAAAAGGTTATTTTGAAGAGGCTAATGGAGGCACCATCTTCTTAGATGAAATAGCAGAACTCCCCCTAAGCACTCAGGCGCGGCTCTTGCGTGTGCTAGAGTATGGTGAATTCATCAAAGTAGGTGCATCTAAGGTACAGAAGGTTAGCCTTAGGATATTAGCCGCCACCAACGTTGATCTATTAGAAGCGGTACACAAAGGAAAATTTCGTGAAGATCTTTACTACCGGCTCACTACCGTTCCTATCCGCATTCCACCGCTTAGAGAAAGAGACATGGACATCGTTCTTCTATTTCGCAAATTTGCTACAGACTTTGCCGATAAGTACCATGTCAAGCCCCTTCAGCTTACCAAAGAAGCACAAGAGACCTTGCTGGCATACCGCTTCCCAGGTAATATTCGGCAACTTAAGAACTTAGTAGAGCAACTATCTGCCTTAGAGATGGATCGACATGTTGCACAATCTACATTACTGCGCTATTTGCCACCTGTGCGCTCTGACCTGCCTGTACTCGCTCAGAGGGGATCAGCCCATGAAACCTGGCAAGAGCGCGACATCTTGTATAAGATACTTTTTGATATGAAAAAGGATGTGAGCGAATTAAAGAGACTTGTCTTTGAGCTACTCAGCGCGGATGCATCAGGCCATCAGCGCATCAAAGAGCATGCTGTCTTGTTCCAGAGTATTGCTCCAAGCGCTCCTGATACATCGGTGAAAGTCATAGCACCACAGTCCGCCCAAGTAGAAAAAGTGCATGCCTACGAGAAAGTTGAATCAGCTGCAAAGGTAAAAACAACCGCAGAAGAAAACCTGTCTATCGCAGACAAAGAACGAGCGCTCATTGAGAAAGCCCTCAAGAGGCACCATAATAAGCGCAAGGAGGCTGCCAAGAGCTTGGGTATTTCAGAAAGAACCTTATACAGAAAAATCAAACAATATGACTTGGATCAAGCTTAGGCCTTTAGCGATGTGCTCTTTGTTGCTCCTACAAGGATGTGGTATCTATTCGTTCTCCGGCGTCTCTTTACCCAAAGAAGTACAAACTTTTTCTCTCAATTTCCAGTCCGCCGTTGCGTTAGGCCCTCCTGACCTGGCAACCAGGCTTCAGCAGCGGTTGTGTGATGAGCTGGCACAACGAACGTCTTTGAAGCAAGTATATGAGCAAGGTGACTTGCAACTGGAAGGGAGTATCACAAGATTTGTATACACGCCTACAGCGCTAACTAAAGGCATGCAAGAGAATGAACAAGACCAGGCATCTATTGAACGACTTACCATTGAAGTAGCGCTAACTTATATCAATCGCTACGATGAAGATGCGGCCTTTAGTAAAAAAACCTTCGCCCAATTTGCCGATATGCCTGCTACAGCAGATAGAAATAGCGAAGAGAGTAGACTGATTGATGCTATTTTCACAGAACTTATTGACGATATTTTCAACGAAACGGTAGCCAGCTGGTAGGCGCATCGTTTCCTAAGATGCTGTGTAAGCCCTCTCTATGCACGTCAAGCAATTTTTAAAACTCCTGCAAGATCCTCGCCAAATTTCTTCCGATGATCTGCAAGGGCTACAGGATCTCGTGCAAAGATATCCTTATTTCCAGCTGGCTTATGCGTTGCTTGCCAAAACTACGCGTGACCGCGGTGCACCTAATGTAGATAAAGCAGTCCAGACCGCGGCTGTTTATGCCACAGACCGTGGCCATTTAAAGGCTTTTTTAGAGGGTACCCTGCCTCTTGCAACGCCAGCTCCAGGAGCCATGTCGCCGCCTCTAGCCTTAGAGGAGCAAAATAGTCCTCAGGGGGAAACCCATGATTTTGTCAACGATTACATCAATACCATCCAGAAAAAAGCACAAAGAAAAATTACCAAGACCGAAAGTTTGGCACAGCTGGATAGCATTCAAACTTTCCTGCAAAACGGCGTGTGCTTTAAAACTACATCATTATCTATATCATCCGATGCAGAACTTCAGGCCGATCTTACCCAAAAGAGTACCACCTTTCATGACGATTTAGCTACAGAAACCCTGGCTCAAATACTATGGCAACAAGGGAAGTTACAGCGGGCGTTGGCTATCTATGAGAAGCTCGTATTGAGATTCCCTGAAAAAAAAACGTACTTTGCTGCATTAATAGAAAAATTAAAGCGCGAAATGTAATGTTTACTTTTTTAGTTACACTCATCTTGATCATTGCTGGTTTACTCATCTTGGCGGTGTTGATACAAAACTCTAAAAAAGAAGGCCTAGGTAACGTTTATTTTGGTGGAGATGCAGGGGGTAGTCAGCTGATGGGCGTTAAAAAGACTAGTGATCTGCTTGAGCAGATTACCTGGGGCTTGGTAATAGCGATGTTTTCACTCACCCTTGTTACTTCTTTATTTATCAATAAGACGGACCAATCTGGTCAGCTTATGTATAGCCCTAATATTGACCGCGCACAAGAATACGGCACCTTGCCTGCTGCGGAAGACTCAAACCCGTCAGCTCCTGAAGCACGTCCAGCTTCTGATTCCAAGGACTAGTGTCGTCAAGGAGATAAGTTGGCTCAAGTGGCGAGTTTTGTGTTCCGTATCTTACAGTGCATATAGTTTAAGTGATTTTCTTGTCAGTTGAGTTATGGGTTGTTAGTCGTCTCTACAAGTGGCCTTACCCCATTCACTGGTCCATTTTTAGTGAGAGCAAATTATTGATTTATTTCAATTTTTCATCATAGTTGGTTTATTAGTATTGCTAAATACGTATTGATAGACTAAATTGTGCTCAGTCGCCATCAATATATTAGCTATGTACAAACATGCACCTCATGCCCCAACTCAGTGCCCACGTTGCCAACATAAAACTTTTGTCAAGAACGGTAATTGTCGTGGCAAACAACGCTACAAGTGTAAGCAATGCGCTTACAATTTCTCTATAGATAAGCTAAAACATGGTATTGAGCAACAGTACGTAACGCAGTGCCTACAACTGTACCTAGAAGGTATGGGATTTAGAGCTATAGAACGAGTAGTGGGGGTAAGCCACGTGAGCGTTATCAATTGGGTTAAGAAGTATGGGAAAG
>WTJV01000038.1 GCA_011524725.1 Amoebophilaceae bacterium
ACTCGCACACCGCAGGTGTGCTCAGACAGTGCCTCGCTTTGCGCCTGACGCAGCGCCAAGCTCACACCCTAATCCCCTAGGCGGGTCCTTTGAATACCACAGTATCTTAGAGATGAGGTAACGGAGAATTGTCGCCTTGGTGGAGAGCGCGTTAAGAAATCCGCAGCCGTAGGCCGTTAAGGGGCATCTACTGTTTGGGGGCCGAAGGGCCGAGTTTAGATCCGTACTCGTAACCACAGCGACCGATCTTTTTGCCTACTTTTTTCATTTTCTGCAAGGCTTTGAAGGGAGATCACACTTTTCTTGTGTTTTTTGCTAGTCTTTTTGGATAAGATTCGGGTAAAAATATTACTGCACACGCTATCATTGATGAAATTTCCCTTTCTTAAGGGACAACTAATAAGACGATGCGTGTACGACCCAATTTTTTCGAATAGATCGGATAGGATGGCTAGGCAGCCACTACAAGTAGTTCAACTCATTGGCGTGCCCCTAGACCTTGGAGGCGATTGCAGCGAGCCGTGGCGTATGTGAAATAAGTTTCTTTTTCTATCCTTTCCTAGTACCTTCGGGAGCGTCTTCTTTATAGTTAAGCGCCTTTTGTAAAGCCGAACACGGAGCGAAAAAAGCGGTTCATCAACTCTTTGCTACCATCTTTTCTATTTACATACCCCTATAAGGCCCTTTAGTGGCCACCATCTATAACACAGTTATTTAACCTAAAATATAATGAAATCAATGTCTTTTATCGACCTGGGTATCAACCAAAGCATCGCCCAGACCCTTGCAGAAAACAACATTACCCAACCCACTGAGATACAACAAAAAGCCATTCCTATACTCTTGAAAGGCTCGCAAGACTTCATCGGCTTGGCACAAACCGGGACGGGCAAGACAGCAGCTTTTGGACTTCCTTTACTGCAACACCTTGATGGACCACGGAAGGCCATTCAGGCTTTGGTCTTATCACCTACCCGAGAGCTAGGCCAGCAGATTGCCAATCAATTGGCAATTTTCTCGAAACGTTCATCTCGTGTAGCGATACGGGCTGTGTATGGGGGTGTTTCTATTGGCCCACAAATAAGCGCTTTAAAAAAAATGCCGCAGATTTTGGTGGCCACTCCCGGTAGACTTATTGATTTGGTAGAACGCCAGGCGGTAGACCTAAGGCAAGTTAAGTACCTGGTGTTGGATGAGGCCGATGAGATGCTCAACATGGGATTTAAACCTGCCATCAACCAGATTTTTTCGTTTTTGCCTCGAGAAAAGTCTACTTGGCTATTCTCAGCTACCATGCCTCAAGAGATTGCTCGATTAGTGCATCGATATATGTCTAAAGATTATGTAAAAGTAGCGGTAAGCCCTAATAATGTGGTCAATAAGAACATCGAGCACCAGTACATAGTGTGCCCAGGAGAGACCAAGCAAAGTACCTTGCTCACGTTTCTCAATGTAGATCAGAGCAAGCGGGGTATTATATTTTGTAGAACCAAAGCCGCTACCCAAAGACTGGCACAAAACTTGGCTCGGCATGACTTTCATGTAGATGCACTGCATGGCGATCTCTCTCAAAATAAAAGAGACAAGGTGATGCAACGCTTTAAAAATAAGCAGCTACAAGCCCTAGTCGCCACTGATGTGGCAGCACGCGGCATTGATGTCAAGGACCTAAACTATGTCATTCACTATCACCTACCAGAGCAGCTAGAATATTATACACACCGCAGTGGTCGAACGGCAAGAGCTGGTAAACGGGGTATATCGCTTTCTTTGGTGACTAGGCAAGAGCGTAACAAAGTCAAGCAAATGGGACGTACATTGGGGATACAGTTTCGGCAATTGGAAAGCCCTAGTAAACAGAGAATAGACGAGCTTCGTATCACGGCTTGGGCCGATAAACTACTCACAACGTCTTCTCCTGCACCCACGGATGCTGCTCTAGTAAGAATAGCGGAAGAGGCATTCTCAGGACTTTCTAAGCAAGAGCTTGTTACTAGGCTAGTATACAACCTTGTGGGATAGTCATATCATCGACTGTGGTATATGTTATGTGTAGCCCAGCATATGCCTCCAAGAAGCAATCCAATACCGATGAATGTCCACAACAAGTAACTTTGCAGGTTGCCTCTTTGTGTAGTTTGGTGCGCCTTACCTAAATATTGAGGTAGTGACGCAATAAACAGCACCGTACGATCTAGTAGTGTTCTATCTAGCCAACTGAGTATGTTTCCGGCCATTACGTAGCGCATACCGATGGCGTGCATCCAGTCATTGGCTACCCAAGTGTCAAACCGCCCTATTAGTTGGCTCAGATACAGTACGCCCTGTGCTATTGCGTTGTTGAGCTGATCCCATGCTTGCTTTCCGAGAAACAGCTTCGTACGTGAAAACAAGAAGGTAGTAGGACTCCTTATTTCCCATACAATAAGAAAAATGACTCCCAAGAGTAAGGCCATACTAGACAAAAGGGCAACCCAATGCTGTAGCGTTTCGGTAATGGGTAGGGTAGGCGCGAGAAGCGGTATTCGTTCGAGCCGCTGCAACAACCAGCTTTTTCTAAGATCTCCCAACGGCCCGTACCAGAAGCTTAGCGTACCCATGCCCAAAGCAAACATGCTGATTTTCATCAACCATGGGGTACGATAAGTAGCATAGGATGTTGGTTGATATGACTCCCGAGGAGTGCCCATAAAAATTAAATAGCATTGTCGCCCTATATAAACAACCGTTAGCAAAGTAGTACAAAAACCTAGCAGAGGTACCAGAGACCCGAAATAACTACCTTGTTGTGCCTGGTGACTTGCCCAGGCTAGGGCATATGCCAGGATCGCCTCTTTAGACAAAGACCCAGCCAGAGCTGGCATACCTGCCAACGAAAGACTTGCTATGACATATACATAGAAGGCGGCAGGTAATATCTTGTGTAATCCTCCCATGTGTTGCATGTTGTAGGCTTCGCCTTGCTGATCCACAAACCGGGATACGGTCCCAACACAAAGAAAAAGACAAGCCTTGCCGAAGGCATGTGTCACGAAGTGGAGTAGTCCCATATTGCTTGCTCCTATACCTACTGCCATCACGACATAGCCCAGCTGTGAGATGGTAGAGTAAGCCAGTACTTGTTTCATATGTTGTTGTTTAACGGCACCGTAAGCCCCTGTGAATGCCGTAAACCCTCCCCAATAAGCCAAGCCTGTGCGTATGGTAGTATCCCATATGGGCGCTAATCTAACCAGTAAGTATACTCCCGTCCCCACCATGGTAGCCGTATGTATCAATGCTGAAGCCGGCGTTGGCGCAGTCATAGCACTCGATAGCCAATTCAACCAAGGAAACTGGGCTAACTTGGTCAAGATGCCTCCTATAAGACAATACCTGGCTAGTGCCAACCCGTTATTATTACCATAGGCATGCTGGGGTAGTGCAGTCAATGCAGATAAATCAAAACCACCTAGCTCGCTTCCTATAATGAGAATACCCGTGAGTAGGCTCAGGGTTCCTATCTGGTTCATGAGCCATACCTTGGTTCCATTTTTAGCGGCAACTTTTTGCTGGTACCCAAAGCTGGTGAACAGATAAGATCCGAGGCTCATCATCTCCCAGGCTATGAAACAAGCAATAAGATCGGCTGCCATCAAGAAGCCTATCGTTGCACTCACAAAGCTGCCCGTAAGCATCATATAGCGTCGGAATTCTTCCTTCATGTAAGCCCAAGCATAGAGATAGATAACGAAGCTAAGTGCAGTAGTGAGCAGCACCATGATGGCTGTAGCAAAGTCAACGTAAAAACTAAAAGTTAAAGAGAAAGAACCAGAACTGCCTGGTATGCGCAGCCAGGTGAAGGCTGCATGCCAAGTAGTGCCACGATAGGTAAGCCAACAGAGATACCCTCCTAAGAGCATCGTCAAAGCCAATAAACAGGTGGTAAGCCAATAAATTGACGATTGCTTATTATTTAGACTGGCTACGATGGCAGCTAGTAGTGGGAGTATCCCAATAATAAGTGGTAAATAATTGATGAGCAGGAGATCTAGAATTTGTGGGAGCAACACGCAGACATTATTTTTGCTTTGCCTTAGCAAAGGTACAGGGTATTTAGCAGCATCACTAGCGTACTTCACGCTGCATATGCCCATTATGCTGTTTTTTAAAGCGCTATGGTTCTTATGCAAGGTCCGTACCTACGTACCAAAAAAGTGCTAATAGGCCTAACCTATATATGCCTGGCCCTGATAGGGCTTGATGGCTGTCGAGGCTGTCATAGAGAACGCATTTCCCCCAACCCCAGTGAGGAGTCTTCTCGCTTAGGCGGGATTCCCAATCTGGGAAATTCCTGCTATATGAATAGCGTACTACAGATTATAGCCAAATTGTATCCTAATATATTTGAGGGCAAAGACAGCGACTTCAATAGGGCAGGGCAGGTAATCGTAAACAAAGTAAAAAGCGATCAAGACTATGTGACTGTGGGCGAGGCATGGGTAGTCTACACAGCACTGTTGGATGTAGCTAAAGGTAAATTTAAGAAAGGCCGCCAAGAGAGCTCAGATGAGTGCATGGACACCATATGGCAACATTTAGGCTTACCTAACGTAGATAACACACTGGGCACGCCATACATAACATTGGCCCTTCAAAGTTCTGACAAGAATGAAACAGTACCCATGTCCCATCTAATAGCCAACTACACTTCTGGTGAGGACATTGACCCTGCAAATTTCCTCAACAACATAGTGCCTATCAAACTTGCTAGGAACGACAATGCTCAAAAAGTCGAGACAGCCGTAATAAAGACACTACAACTAACCATCACAAATAAGCACATCCCATCGTTACTGCAAGAGATGTTTTGTCGGTTAGTTGGATTTATCGTACACAACGGTGATTCCGCACATGCTGGCCACTATACTGCTTGTATTCAACAAGCGGGACAGTGGAAGCTGTATAATGATGAAAAGGTGACCTACATAATCCAAGAAGAAGCCGAGAGATATGCTAGGCAAGGTTACTTATATTTTTACCGTAGGACTTCTTCTTAACCTATGACCGTTTTGCACCAAGAACGCATTCTACTAGGTATTGACCCAGGCACTGTTGTTATGGGCTATGGAGTCATTAAGCAGGTAGGTCAGCAATTTAGCGTCATGCAGTATGGCGTCATTCACCTGAACCGTTACACCACCCATGCCTTGAAGCTACAGAAGATTTTTGAACGTGTGGGTGCCTTGGCAGATGACTTTAAGCCCGATGAAGTGATCCTAGAAGCGCCTTTCTATGGCAAAAACATTCAGGCTATGCTTAAGTTGGGTAGAGCCCAGGGGGTGGCTATGGCAGCTGCTTTGGCACGGGAAGTCCCCATCACGGAATATGCACCACGCAAGATCAAGCAAGCTGTTACGGGACATGGCAATGCTTCTAAAGAGCAGGTAGCGCATATGTTGATGTCGTTGCTAAAGCTACCCTCAATGCCAGACCTCCTCGATGCCTCCGACGCCCTAGCAGCAGCGGTGTGTCATGCTTACCAACATCAACGCGCCAGTACGACGCCTACGAGCTGGAAGCAATTTTTGAAAGCGAACCCCGTCCGCTTACTACGCCCTTAGCGTACAGATCGACCGGCTAGCTCCCTTAACGCACAATGCGACCTTGTCGTATTACTAAGAATACGATTATCCTTGCAATATTTCCATGTATTGGATAATTTGCGAGGATAATGATTCGAAGACGTGTTACTTATGAGATTGAGGATGCGCTACGCCGGCAGGCTGTTGTGGCATTAATTGGCCCTAGGCAGGTAGGAAAGACTACGTTAGCACTACAAATTGGTGAGACGCGTAACGCTATTTACCTCGACCTGGAGAATCCTGATGACCGTAATCGGCTCAGCAATCCCGCCCTTTTTTTTGAGCATGTACAAGACCGCTTGGTCATCCTAGACGAGATACATCGGCTTCCTAATTTATTTGACGTTTTAAGAGGGGTAGTTGACAAAGGGCGCCGCATCAACAAAGGTAAGGGTAGGTTCTTAATTCTGGGATCTGCAGCAATCGATCTACTACGCCAATCTAGTGAGACACTGGCGGGTCGTATCGCCTACATTTATCTCAATCCTCTATCTGTTTTGGAAATTGATCCATCACAAGCTGCCCTCGAGCGGCTATGGCTAAGAGGGGGGTTTCCGGATAGTTACCTAGCTGACGATGATCAAGATAGTTTTTCCTTTAGGAAGGATTTTATTCGTACCTACCTCGAGCGAGACATACCCATGTTTGGTCCGCGTGTTCCCTCAACAACCTTAGAACGCTTTTGGACGATGTTGGCACATTTGCAAGGAAGTATCTTAAATGCCTCACGGTTGGCACGTTCTTTAGAAGTGAGTGTACAATCAGTTACCCGTTATGTCGATTTATTATCGGATCTATTGCTTGTGAGGCGCTTGAAGCCCTATAACACCAACATGGGGAAGCGCTTAGTAAAATCACCCAAAGTGTATATCCGCGATAGTGGCTTGGCACATGCCTTATTGGGTATTTCTACTTTCCCTATGTTGGCTGGCCATCCTATTGTAGGGATGAGTTGGGAAGGGTATGTATTAGAAACATTACTTTCGGTATTGCCGTGGAGGTCATCTTCTTTTTTTTATCGCACAGCCGCAGGCGCTGAAATAGATTTGGTGATCGAGCATGGCAATGGGCAACTGTGGGCGATAGAGATAAAACGATCTTTATCGGCAAAACTCGGCAAAGGTTTTCTGCAAGCTTGTGAAGACCTGAAAGCATCGCGTCGATTTATTGTGTATGCTGGCAAAGATCGCTATCCTGTTACTCATGATGCTGAAGCGATTAGCATACACGAACTAAGTACCATGCTACAAGAGATCTAGTATGTTTGCTAATACATAGTCGACCCTTAAGAACTAACTTCCAAGCATAATACTCAGCGAGGCGATTATTGCCCTCGCCGGGCGGGTGTTCCTTTTTGTCTGCCACACAAAAAGGAACCGAAAAAAGTCACCGCTGAGGGAACCGGGCTACCTTGGCTAGCTCTTAGGCGGGTCCCTGATTTGGGGCCTCGTTTATTCTTCTCGCAAGTCTTGTAGCCGATCTAGTTGGGTACTTTGGTAGTGTTGATACACTTTGAAGATAATGGCGAGTGCCACTGCTGTTTCGCAAACGGTCATAGCCATGATGAAGAGTGCAAATACTTGTCCTTGCTGTTGGGGGTCATAATGGTTAAACAACACAAAGTTGAAGCCAGCTGCCAGGAGCATCAGCTCAACACCTATGAGTACCCATAGTACGTTGGGCTTGGTCAACACAACGGTTAGACCTATGCTCAATACAAGCGTGCTTAGTGAAAGTAGGAGCGTAGAAGGCATGCTTAGTGATGAGGCTGGATTAGTTCACCCATAATGACCGCTTTCTTCCAGCCACTGTAACGACGGAGCACGCGGCCTACTTTCTTGTCAGTTGGCTGTTGCACAGTCCGCGCAATGGGAGAGGAGTGTCTAGGACGAGGAGATCCACTTTCCATGCCGATTTTCTGTAAAGGTACTTTTGCTAATGGTGCCTCTTGGGCTTCCTCTACCCACGTGCTAGATGGGCCAAGGCTCGATGTTGGCCTTGGCGAATGCTCGGAAGGATGATCTACCGTTTGTTGCTCATCCACCCTGCGGCTGTTTGAATTTTTTATCAACAAATAGACAACTCCTACTACTAGGTAGATTAGCGTCTCGACATAGTCTTCCATAATCATCGAATTGAATCGTTGCATGTAGCTGACCCCATTTAGATCATCACTGCAAAGTACACTATTTATCTTTTTTTCGTTGGCTTGAGTCCATGTATTAACCAATAAGCAATTTTAGTTCCTCACATCTAACCCCCAATGTAATTTTTGGCGTAGCACGTCAAAGATATTACGCTGACCTACGCTAACTAGATGAGCCTTAAAAGAGGCTTTTCTTATAACTAGTTCTACATCAGTAGGAGTAGTACGGGATCGACCATCGAGTGTTGCCAGAAATTTTTTATTTCTGCTCTCTATCTTAAAAGACAACACGGCGCTATCAGGTACTACCAGGGGCCTTACAGAAAGATTATGCGGACTTACCGGCGTTACTACTAGGTTATGTGCACTAGGTAAGACAATGGGACCACCACAGCTTAGGGAGTAGCCGGTTGAGCCTGTAGGGGTAGCGACGATCAACCCATCGGCCCAATAAGTAGTGCTCAGTTCTCCATTAATAGAAGCATGGACCGCAATCATAGCGGAACTGTTTTGTTTTAGGAATGCGACCTCATTGAGGGCAAAGTCTATCGTTGTGGTGGACATACCCAAAACTTTTACTTGCAATAGTGTACGTCGATCAATAGAATGCTTATTCTGGCAAAAAATAGCTAAAGCAGCTAGCGCATTGTCTTTAGCTACTGTGGCCAAAAAGCCCATCCTTCCTACGTTAATACCCAATACCGGTGTTTCAGAAGCCCCCACATAATTCACTGCTTCCAGCAAGGTGCCATCCCCCCCCAGACTTATCATGAGGTCTAAAGGAGTAGCTTCTTCCATTCGTTCGAGAGGTTGGATGGGAGATAGCCGCGTAGGATGATCTTGCAGCAAGGTATGTAGGGACGGCGATGCAAATAAGCTGGCACTGTAATCATTCAGGGCATGCAGTAAGCTAGTTATTAGGGGGAGGCTATCTTTTGAAAGACTTTTACCGTACAGCGCTACTTTCATGGGAATCAAAAAGTTAAGAATTGCCATAAATAGGCTGCCAATAATTTATCTTCAAGCTGTTGCTTGCGTGGCTTGATTGCGTTGTAAGGCCTTTGCAAAATAGAATTCGGAGTGTCATAGATCAAGTGCTATCAATGGGCTGTGGATATGGCTTTCCTATGCTGTAAATAAGCTACTACCTCTTCTCTAGATAAGGCATTGAAGGTATGGGATGGGGTAAGTCTACCTTTTCTGCCTACGCAGACTCCATAGTACATATTCTGAATTGATTCTTTGTTGTGCGCATCCGGGTTAATGCTAATCCAAACACCTTTACTTAGGGCATAATTCACCCAGCGCCAATCAAGTTCCAGACGCCAGTGGTTGGCATTGATCTCAATGATTACTCCATGGTCAGCACACGCATCAATCACGGCCCGATAGTCTATAGGGAAACCTTCACGTTTCAGTAGCAGCCGGTTGGTCGGGTGTGCCAACATGGTTGTATAGGGATTACGAATAGCCCTGATCAGCCGCTTGGTGACTCTTTCTTGGTTCATCTTCATACCCGTATGTATCGAGGCAATGACAAAGTCAAAGCTTGCTAATACATCATCGGTATAGTCTAGGCTACCATCGGTCAGTACGTCTGATTCAATACCTTTAAAAATTCTAAACGGCGCCAATACCTTGTTTAAGTGATCTATTTCTTGATGCTGCCTTTGTATAACTTCTGGGGTAAGTCCCCCTGCGTAGACAGCTAGCTGACTGTGGTCTGTGATGCCTATGTATTCATAACCCAGATCCTTACAGTGTCTCGCCATCTCTTCTAGGCTATGCTTTCCGTCGCTGTAGGTAGTATGGTTATGTAAGACACCACGTAGGTCTTGCATTGTTAATAGTGCCGGTGCTTCCTTCTCGTGTGCCCATGTCAACTCTATTAGCCCCTCTCGTAGCTCGGGAGGAATGTAGGGAAGTGACATCTGTCTATAAGCTGCCGCTTCGCTAGGCACTTCTGCCATGCTATTTAAGAAATCTATTAACTGCTTACCTTCTCGGATAGGGAGCGTTAAGTGTGCTTCTGAGCCTGTCTTGAGGATCAATTGTTTGTAGAACTCCTTCGGCTGACAAAAGAAGACAGCGAGTGGCAAGGAATTTTCAACAAACTGACCATGCCACGCAGATGGATCAGAGAGTGTAGCTATATGACGAAGTACGGGCTGCTGTTCGAGCCACTGAGCGATGATATTGGTTTGCTCTATGCCTATCAAAATCTCGATCCGACCGATCACCTCCATCTTCCTCCTTATGGTTCCTGCCAAGGATATCAACAACGTTGGAAAATCTTGCTGAAGACGCTCTTCTAGGTCAATAGCATAAGGAAGAGCACTAGCATAATGGAATTTACCCGCCTGTTGGATCTTGAATGTTATATTTTCTTGAATTATTTCCTGCGTTTTTTCCCCAAACCCTACCAGTTGTGCGATCTTATTTTCTTTGCATGCTCGTGATAGCTCTGGTAAATTGGTTATGCCCAACGTCTTCCATATAGTTCTTACTTTCTTGGGACCGATACCTCTCAGGTCTAGCATCTCCCGTACCCCTTGGGGCGTGATAGCCGCTAGTTCTTCCCAGCGCTGTAAGGTGCTCGTGGTATTCATCTCCTGAATAAACTTGCATGCGCTAAGTGGTAGTTCTACTATGCTGTTTAGTGCTTCAGGCGATAGATCAGCTACTTCCCGGTTCATTCTCTCTAACCCTATGGCTGCGTTGTTATAGTGTCTTACCTGAAATGGGTTAGCGCCATGTAATTCTAGCAGCTTGGCTGTGTCTTTGAGCAGGGCGATCATGTGTGCGTTGTCCATCTTTGAGTAAATGAGTAAATTTTATAAGAATTGGCGAGAAAGCGACCCTAGCTTCGAGAGACCTTTGTACGGAAGTTTTATGCATGAAGGACCCATTTGGGTAGTTTAAAGCCCTGGCTATCTGTGAACGAGTACGTACCGTTCTGCATTTTCTATAAGAACAGATACATTGACAGGGCCATGCAGTAAAATGCCAACCACTCACCACTAAAATGCGCTTTTAAACGATCCTAAGCCGCGCAGAGGTCTCATGTGTAAAATGCATGGCAAGTTATGTATTTGTAACCTTTCTTACCACTGAACAGCCGTTAGGTGATGTGCTTTTAAGTAAGCATTTGTTTTTTTAAAGTGCTGATTGCCGAAAAACCCACGGTTTGCTGAATAAGGAGAGGGATGTGGTGATTTGAGGATTAAGTGCTTTTGGCTATCAATGAGCATTTCTTTTTGTTGTGCATAAGCCCCCCAAAGTAGAAACACAACATGCTCCTTATTTTGCACTATGGTGCGTATGACAGCATCTGTAAACTCCTCCCAGCCTCTTTTCTGATGAGACCCCGGTTTTCTTGCTTGTACTGTTAGTGTGGCATTGAGTAAGAGTACGCCCTGCTTAGCCCATCGTTCTAGATTGCCAGTTTCCGGAACAGCAACTCCGAGTTCACTGTGAATCTCAGAAAAAATATTAGCCAAAGAAGGAGGTATAGGTATACCGTCTCGGACAGAGAAACACAGCCCATGGGCCTGCCCCGGACCATGATAAGGGTCTTGCCCCAAGATAACTACTCGGGTCTCTTCAAAGCTACAAAGCTCGAAAGCACGAAATATCTCTTTGGCGGGAGGATAAACGGGATGATGTCGATACGCTGCTTTGACAAAGTCGACAAGCACTTCGAAGTAAGACTTTGAGAATTCTTTCTCTAAATGCTTGTGCCAGGATTCAGCTATATTGACTTTCACGAGTGTACGATGGTTTCAGCATGTTGACTTTAGAACGATTTTCCGTACTTTTGTGCAAGGTATCCCTCAAAATGCCATTACTATGGAGTCAAGAAGTTATGAAACCGTGTTTGTATTAACGCCGGTTCTATCTGAAGAACAGCTGCAAAAGACGATTGGTAAGATTAGAAATTTCTTACAAGAAAACAAGGCTGAGATAGTGCATGAAGAGAAAATAGGGCTAAAGAAGCTTGCCTATTCCATTCAGCATAAATCTACCGGAGTCTATTACCTCTTCGAGTTTCAAGCTACCCCAGATGTGATTACCATACTAGAAACGGAGTACAGGAGAGAAGAAGCGATCATTAGATTCATGACCTGTGCGCTAGATAAGCATGGAATTGACTACAATGACAAGAAGAGACGTGGTGTATGGGATAAAAAGACCGAAATCAAGAAAAAAGACGCAGCATGACCTTAGTAAATGAGTCTATACAGAAAAAGAATCTAGGCAAAAAATATTGCCGTTTCAGAAAGCTCGGGATTAAGTATATAGACTATAAAAATACTGATTTCTTGATGCGGTTTCTTAATGAGCAGGGTAAGATCCTGCCCCGCCGTATCACTGGTAACAGTCTCAAATACCAAAAAAAATTAGCGATAGCTGTTAAGAGAGCCAGACAGTTGGCGCTGTTGCCCTATGTAGCAGACAACCTAAAGTAACCCAAACACCCCCCTACCTAAATCATGGAAGTAATACTGAAGCAAGATTTTGCAGGCCTAGGTTACAAGAACGATATTGTAAAAGTAAAGCCGGGATATGGCAGGAACTATCTGATTCCGCAAGGCTTTGCTGTTGTAGCAAACCAAGCCAATAAGCGGGTTACCTTAGAAAACGTGCGGCAAGCTGCCCATAAAGTAGCGAAGCAGAAAGAAGAAGCCCAGGTACTGTCTGAACAGCTGGATCAGCTTGCTATTGCAATTAAAGTGAAAACAGGAGGTAGTGGAAAAATTTTTGGCTCGATTACTGCTACACAGCTTGCCGATGCCTTAAAAGCCCAAGGGGTCATCGTAGATCGTAAGCACATCAGCTTTAGCCAAGCTATTAAAGAATTGGGTATGCATGAAGCAACCATCATGCTTCACAAAGACGTTACGTACACGCTGTCCTTCAGCGTAGCGTCTGCGTAAGAAAAATTGGATGGAGGCTTCCTTGTTTATTTTCTTCGGCAGTCTCGGAGGTTTATTTTATTGCCTCGAGCTCCTGCTTCAAGAAGCGTGCTGTATGGCTATTAGGGTGCGTAGCTACTACTTCGGGCGTACCTTCTACCACAATACTTCCTCCCCCTTGGCCGCCTTCGGGACCTATGTCTATGATATAGTCTGCCATTTTGACTACATCTAGATTATGTTCTATGATCAGCACGGTATTTCCTTTGTCTACCAGCCTATTGAGTAATCCCAGAAGGAGCTGAATATCTTGAAAATGCAGCCCTGTAGTAGGTTCGTCTAGACTGTATAACGTCTTTCCAGTATCCCTTCTCGACAGCTCACTGGCCAGTTTGATGCGCTGTGCTTCTCCTCCCGATAGTGTCGTAGCATGTTGTCCTAGCGTGATGTATCCAAGTCCCACATCGGCTAGTGTAGTTACCTGTTTAAGAATTTTAGGGTAGTGTTTAAAAAAATCGACCGCGTTACTAACCGTCATCTCCAGGACATCTGCAATCGACTTACCTTTATACTTAACCTCTAGCGTCTCTCGGTTATAGCGCTTTCCTTTGCAAGTTTCACAGGGAACGTGTACCGTAGGCAAAAAGTCCATTTCGATAACCTTCATCCCTGCCCCTTCACACGTTGCACAACGTCCTCCTTTTACATTAAAGGAGAACCTACCCGCTTGGTAGCCCCGAATTTTGGCCTCGGGCAGTTGCGCAAACAACATTCTTATGTCAGCAAACACTCCGGTGTAGGTGGCTGGGTTAGAGCGAGGCGTTTTGCCGATAGGTGCTTGGTTCACTTCGACTACTTTATCGATGTAGGTTAGACCATCTACTGTATCATACGGTAGAGGAGTAGCGTGCGACTTATTCAGATACTGCTGCAAAATTGGATAAAGCGTTCCATGAATGAGACTAGACTTCCCACTTCCGGATACCCCTGTAACACACACCAGCTTACCGAGTGGTATATTGAGGGTGACACTTTTAAGATTATTGCCCCGACAACCTTTGATAGTTAAGTGTTGGCCGTGGCCTTTTCTTCTATAACTAGGTAGAGAAATTTGAGCTTCACCACGCAAAAAAGCTGCAGTACTACTTTTTTGTTGGAGAAAATCGATAGGCGTACCAGTGGCTACAACCTGCCCTCCGTGTTGCCCGGCCCCGGGGCCAATATCTAGGATGTAGTCTGAATTGAGCATCATGTCCTTATCATGCTCCACTACTACAACAGAGTTACCTAGGTTTCTCAATTGCTGAAGCGCGTGAATAAGGCGCATATTGTCACGCTGATGCAAGCCGATACTCGGTTCGTCTAAGATGTAGAGGACGCCCACAAGCTGTGTGCCTATCTGGGTAGCCAACCGGATACGTTGGGCCTCCCCGCCAGATAAGGTCCTCAGGGGCCTGCCTAAGTGTAGGTAATGAAGCCCCACATCGAGCAAAAAGCGAATTCGCTTACAGATTTCTTTGATAAGATCAGCAGCAATTTTTCTTTGCCTTGGGTTAAGCTTACTATCCAAAGTACTAAACCAGTCATACAGCTGTTGCATATCCATAGCTGCCAGCGAGGCTATGTTTTGGTCTGCGATCCTAAAACAAAGGGCCTCTTTCTTGAGTCTAGCTCCTTGGCAGTCGGGACATACTATCCTATGATCAAGTGCTTTATTCAATACTTTTCCGTTGCTTCTTTCTTTCTCTTTTTGTTGAGTAAGAAAATCAATGACTCCTTCAAAGCGTGTATGCCAAGTCCTCTCTTTGTATTTCACTGAGGCTATTTCTACACTAGTACCATCTCCATATAGCACAGCTTGTAGTGCCGATTTAGGCAACTCCTGGATCGGCATGGCCATATTGCATTGATGCTTTTTGAGAATAGACTCAATCTGCTTAAAAATCATCACATCTCTATAAGGCCCTAGAGGGCCAATTCCACCTCGACTAATACTCATGGTTTTGTCTGGAATTAGGGCATCCATGTTTAGCTCGACCACTTCTCCCAGACCGCTACAGGTAGCACAGGCCCCATAAGGTGAATTGAAAGAGAAGGTATTAGGTGCGGGTTCATCGTAGGAAAGACCCGTCTCTGGGTCCATGAGCAGCTTGGAGAAATAGTGTAGCGTGTCTGTCTCGTCCTGCAGTATGATGGTTCCCTTACCTTGCTGCCAAGCAGTATCCAAAGATTCCCGTAGCCGTTGTATATCTTCTTGACTCACCAGTAAGCGATCGATGACTACCTCAATATCATGTATTTTATAGCGGTCTACCTGCATTTTAGGTACTAACGGGCGGATTTCTCCATCTACCCTTACCTTGTTGAAGCCCATCTTCTCAATATGCCGGAAGAGCTCCCTATAGTGTCCTTTTCTCCCCTTGACAACAGGGGCCAAGAGTATCACTTGTTGTCCACCAAAGCTACTCAGTATGTGTTTTTGAATTTGTTCATCGGTCTGCTTGCGCATCTTGTTGCCACTCAGATAAGAATAAGCCTCTGCTACCCTGGCAAACAACAACCTGAAAAAATCATAAATCTCCGTAGTGGTACCTATCGTAGAGCGCGGATTGCGAGAAGTCGTTTTTTGCTCGATAGCAATGACAGGACTGAGACCATCGACCTTATCTACGTTGGGGCGCTCCATATTACCAATGAAGCTGCGGGCATAGGCCGCGAAACTCTCCATGTAGCGCCTTTGTCCTTCTGCATAGAGCGTATCAAAAGCAAGGGAAGACTTTCCACTGCCACTGATACCTGTGATAACGACCAGTTGATTTCTAGGAAAAGTGACGTCAATATTCTTGAGATTGTGCTCCCGGGCACCCCACACCTCTACTTGGTCGTGTCCGTATAAATCTTGTGAAGACTTGGAAGACGAATGTTCTGCTTGTGTACGGGAAGACATATCTAATACTATCCAATCAATCCATCAAGTTGCATATAATTTCTTATGTAGCAAAGGCGTATGTATGCATTACTGTGGTGTAGATGTGGTATCCTCGTCGGATACAATAAAGTCTAATGTGCCCCATGCATTAAAAGAAAGGTCATCTAGACGATAGTCCCTTAATGCCTATCATTAACTGCCATGATGACGTGCGTTACGTTGTGTAACTGCTTTGGAACAACTTTTGTTCCTTAGTGTTTTGAGTATCTTTAAATAGACAATTTGGAAGTACAATGCCGAAGGTAATACTTTTTATTTCCAGATATATTCCATCATGCACTATTAACGCCAGACTATGAACGAAAAAGGAACCATTTCTGTCCATACCGAGAACATCTTTCCTATTATCAAAAGATTCTTATACTCAGACCAAGAAGTATTTCTGAGAGAACTTGTCTCCAATGCCGTAGATGCCACACAAAAGCTTAAGCAGTTGGCTGCTATGGGAACATACGAAGGCGATACTGATCGACTACAAATCCGGGTAAGCCTTGATGCGCAAAAAAATACCATCACCATCAGTGACCAGGGGGTAGGCATGACTGCCGACGAAATCAAGAAATACATCAACCAAGTGGCTTTTTCTGGTGCTACGGAGTTCTTGGAGCAATACAAAGATCAAGACCAGCAGCAACAACTCATCGGCTTTTTTGGACTGGGTTTTTATGCTGCCTTTATGGTAGCTGATAAGGTAGAGATTATCACAAAATCTTATCAAAAAGATGCCGAAGCAGTCCATTGGACCTGTGAAGGGACTACCCAATTTGAGTTGACCAAGACTGTTAAGAAAGAGGTAGGTACGGATGTAGTACTTCACTTAGCTGAAGATGCCAAAGAATTTCTGCAGAAGGACAGGATAAAAAGTTTATTGGATAAATACTGTAAGTTTCTCCCCGTAGCTATCGACTTTGATGGCAAGGTTGTTAACAACCCACACCCTCTCTGGACCAAAGCACCCAGTACGCTAGAAGACAAAGACTACCTAGACTTCTACAAAGAGCTTTATCCTTTTTCCCCAGACCCACTTTTCTGGATCCACCTGAATGTAGATTATCCCTTCAATCTAACGGGTGTGCTTTACTTTCCTAAGATCACCAACAATTTTGAGCAACACCAAAACAAAATTCAGCTGTACGCCAAGCAAGTATTCATCACCAATGAGGTCCAAGACGTAGTGCCTGAGTTTTTGATGCTCTTGCATGGTGTTCTTGATTCGCCCGATATCCCACTCAACGTGTCGCGTAGTTCGCTGCAAGCAGACAGTAATGTAAAAAAGATCAATACCTACATAGCTAAGAAAGTGGCAGACAAGTTAGAAGAGCTATTCAAGCAAGACCGCAAGGCCTATGAGGAGAAATGGAGCAGCATGGCACTTTTTGTTAAGTACGGTATGTTCACGGATGACAAGTTTTTTGAGAAAACCAAAGGCTTTGCGCTCCTTAGAAACACAGCAGAGCAAAACTTCACGCTAGAAGAATACCAAGAGAAGATCAAGCCCAACCAAACCGACAAAGACCAAAATCTAGTAATTCTCTACGCCACTGCACCAGAAAAGCAAGACCAATATATTCAGTCCTGCAAGAAGCGTTCCTATGATGTGTTAGTGTTGAATGAGCCTGCCGATCAACATTTTGTTAATTTTCTAGAGCAAAAACTCGACAAGGTAACGCTCAAGGGGGTAGATTCAGCTCCGGTTGGTCAGCTTATCGATAAAGACGAATCTCAGGAGAATGTACTGACCGAGGAAGAACAGAAAAAACTACAATCACTCTACACGCAAGCAGTACCCGACAAGCATGTTACTTGGACCGTTGCTGCCATGCCTGCCGACGAGATGCCTGTCACAATCACGGTACCCGAATTTGCCAAAAGGATGCACATGATGACGAGTGGTGTTACCATGCCTTCCACTTCGCTTGCCTTGCAAGCCACCATCAACGCCAACCACCCATTGGTGCAAAAGCTATTACGTAGCAAAAAAGAAGAGAAGCAGCGGAAGTTGGCCCAACAAGCATACCAGGTTGCTTTATTGGCTCAGGACATGCTAAATGGTAGCGAACGTACCACTTTTATACAGAATCAGATTGATATGCTTATTGCACTTTAGCATAGCGCGATAGCCGTTGTTGCTTGCGGCCAGCATCAGCGCGTAGTGGTGGTGTTTCATTTCAATAGCGTATGCGCTGTAGGTAGGGGGTATTGGGAGCCCAGGTAGCGACCATTGCTAACCTACACTCCCCTCTAGAGTCAGAGCTAGTAACTTTTGTGCCTCTACAGCAAACTCCATAGGCAGCTTGTTAAGTACTTCTTTACAGTACCCATTGACGATCAAGGCTACCGCTTCTTCAGTGCTGATACCCCGCTGGTTACAATAAAATAGCTGCTCTTCACCTATTTTGGAGGTAGTAGCCTCGTGTTCTATCTGCGCTGTGCTGTTTTTGACATCGATGTAAGGGAAAGTATGTGCGCCACATTGGTTACCCATGAGGAGAGAGTCACATTGAGAAAAATTACGTGCATTTTCAGCTTTCTTGGTCACTTTCACAAGGCCTCGATAGCTGTTTTGCCCCTGTTTTGCAGCGATGCCTTTAGATACAATCCTACTCTTCGTGTTCTTGCCCAAGTGGATCATCTTGGTACCTGTATCAGCTTGTTGGTGGTTGTTGGTAACGGCTACTGAATAAAATTCACCCACAGAATTGTCTCCCTGTAGAATACAGCTAGGGTACTTCCAGGTAATTGAAGAACCTGTTTCTACTTGGGTCCAGGATATTTTAGCCGCATCTCCAGCACAGATACCCCTTTTGGTAACGAAGTTATAAATACCCCCTTTTCCCTCTTGATCACCTGGGTACCAATTTTGTACGGTGGCATATCGGACCTCTGCATTGCGCGCGGCATAGATCTCCACAACGGCTGCATGCAGTTGATTTTCGTCGCGCATCGGGGCCGTACACCCTTCTAGGTAGCTCACGTAAGCATCTTCTTCTGCGATGATCAATGTACGCTCGAACTGACCTGTATTGGCTGCATTGATCCGGAAGTAAGTAGAGAGCTCCATGGGACAACGCACTCCTTTGGGGATGTAACAAAAAGAACCATCGCTAAACACTGCCGAATTAAGTGCTGCAAAATAATTGTCTTGTGGGGGTACTACGGTACCTAAATACTTTTTGACTAGGTCAGGATGTTGCTGCACAGCCTCACTAAAAGGACAAAAGATGATACCTAGTTCTTTCAGTTTTGCTTGGAAAGTGGTAGCCACAGACACGCTATCCATCACCACGTCCATGGCCACGCCCGTTAAGCGCTTTTGTTCTTCTAGGGAAATCCCTAGCTTTTTGAATGTAGCCAGTAGTTCAGGATCTACTTCATCGAGACTATCCAGTGTAGGCCTTTTTTTAGGCGCTGCGTAGTAAATAATACTCTGGTAATCGATAGGAGGATAGTGTACGTTGGCCCATTGGGGGACTTGCATCGTAAGCCAATGCTTGTAAGCATCCAAGCGCCATGTTAGCATCCAGTCAGGTTCTCCTTTCTTAGTAGCAATCAAGCGAATCGTATCCTCACTTAACCCCTTGGGAGCCAGGTCTGTAGCTATGTTACTCTCAAAACCATATTTATAGTCTGCTGTTGTAACTGCTTCAAGTATCGAATGCTCTTGGCTCATGGGATTATGTCGCTTGCTCATTGAGGTTTTCATGCCAAATATACGGATGTATAGGTAGTGACCTTATCCCCAAATTTTGGTCCCCCTAAAGTGAGAATTTTATATCACGCTAAACCAGACCAATCACGAAGAATAAACTAACGGTTTATTTAGTTGAGCCTTAACAACTCATTTCTAAACTTAATACTCAGCGAGGCCTA
>WTJV01000013.1 GCA_011524725.1 Amoebophilaceae bacterium
CTTAGGCGCAGACGAGGCAAACTCGCACACCTGCGGTGTGCTCAGACAGTGCCTCGCTTTGCGCCTGACGCGGCGCCAAGCTCACGCCCTAATCCCCTAGGCGGGTCCTTGATTTGAGTAAAGGTATTTTCCGCAATACAAAATTGTCGCCTTGGTGTAGAGCACGTCAAGAAATCTGCAGCCGCAGGCCGTCAAGGGGCATCTACTGTTTGAGGTCCGAAGGACCGAGTTTAGATCCGCGCTCGGAACCACAGCGACTGATTTTTTTGCTTACTTTTTTCATCCAAGGAAAAAAGTAAGGCCCCACCGGCGAGGTGATTATTGCCCTCGCCGGCGAGGCGGTCCTCGTTTTTTGCAAGATTTTGGAGGGGGATCACGTTTTTCTTGCGTTTTTTGCTAGTTTATTCTAGATAAAATTTGGGTAAAAATCTTACTGAACACGTTATCATTGATGCATTTTCCCTTTCTTAAGGGACAACTATTTAAACTTTTTTAGGGATCAAGGGCATACTAACGGCTACAACAGTGGGCCATTGCGGTAAGTTCCTCATTGCGGATGCTACTTAAAAGAAAGCGAGCAATCTTATCCTATTTTTTCCCTACCAGACCTGATCGGGATTCGACGCTTTTAGTATAATCTTCTAATACATAGAGGGATGGTACTATCCCAACGTCTCGGTTTTTCATAAGATTTCTAGCTTTTAGATAAGCAACAAGGAGGGGCTATCTATTTTCATTATATATCAATATCGAAAATAAATTGACTATATATTTTTATTGTCGATAATAGCGGTTGTATCTATTTTCAATAATAGCTATTATTGAAAATAATAATCACCAAATAATGAATATCGAGAGTACTTTAGCGGGAAAAACTATAAAAGTGCCTACCGGATACCAGGCTTTTATGCCACATCCCTTACCTCCTCGATTAGCCTGGGACAAGCAGCTCATCAATACCTTGTCCAGAGCAGACCATATGCTAGGAAAGCTCTCTAGGGAAAGTAGTCGCCTACCCAACCCGCATCTACTTATTCGTCTTTTTATAACTCGTGAAGCTGTGCTATCTAGTAAAATAGAAGGAACACAAGCTACTATCGGGGAGATACTTGCGAATGAAGCTGGGGCCGAAGTGAATCGTAGCAGCGATGAGCTTCAAGAAATAAGTAACTACATTGAGGCCTTAGACTATGGGGTTGAGCGTTTGGGAGAACTTCCACTTTCTCTGAGACTGATTAGGGAGCTCCACAAAAAGCTGATGCAAGGTGTGCGTGGAGAATACGCTACTCCAGGCCTATTTCGGGAGACTCAAAACTGGATTGGTACACCAGGGTGTACACTTGCTACAGCTAAATATATTCCACCACCACCAGATAGATTGATGGAGTCCCTATACTCTTTAGAAGAGTACTTGCATAATAGAGAGCTTCCTGCATTAATTCATGTTGCATTGTGTCATTACCAGTTTGAAGCGATTCACCTTTTCTTAGATGGAAACGGTCGTGTTGGAAGGCTACTCATTACATTACTCTTGCTTGAACATCAAGTGATCGCTTCCCCTCTGCTGTACTTGAGTGCTTTTTTTGAAGCCACACGAACGGACTACTACCAGCAACTATACAATGTGAGCGCCATAGGAAGTTGGAACGATTGGCTTCTATATTTTTTAAATGGGGTAATTATGCAGGGGAATGATGTATTATCCCGCTCTGAAAGAATTAATAAATTAGTAGAAAACTGGCGTATTAAATTAGGGAGTAGTCCTTCTAGTCTTGTAGAAAATATGCTTAACCAGATGGTTGTTAATCCGTTTATGACTATAAAAAAAGTGGCTTCCCAGTTTAATGTAGCTTTTACTACTGCGCAAAGAGCCATACAAAAACTAGAGGCGCTATCTATCCTAAACAACGTAGGACAAAAGCAAAGGGACCGTGTCTACTGTGCCACAGAGATCATGGCTATCCTAGAGGAGCCCACGCTAATTAAGCACTCTTTGTAGTAAGCTAATCCTGATCGATTCCATAAGAGCTATGAAATCAATGCCTAGGCGAGCCTCAACAACTCATTTCCAAGTTTAGTCCTCAGTACAGCATGCGTGGTTTACCCTCGCCGGGCGGGCGTTTCTTTTTGTCTACCACACAAAAAGGAACTGAAAAAAGTCACCGCTGAGGGAACCGGACTACCTTGGCTTGCTCTCAGGCGCAGACGAGGCAAACTCGCACACCAAAGGTGTGCTCAGACAGCGCCTATCTTTGCGCCTGACGCAGCCCAAGCTCACGCCCTAATTCTCTAAGCGGGATCCCGTTGAATGCTACAGCGTAGCGTGCCATAAGTCAAAAATTGTCGTTGTGAATGTCAGTGAAAACAGGGCTCACTACGACTCTTGTTTAAGATACCATAAGCGTCATGGCCCTTGCAAAACAGTAAGTCAATAATACTCAAGTTAGGGTGAAATGTTTTACCGAATACTTGCTGATACTGAACTGGATGGTAGTACTTGCTTTTTTCTAGTCGATTGCGCGGATATAGGCTATACCTAGCGTCTATCAGATTGCCTGTCAACGCTTTTTCGTAATGCCCTGATAGTTCAATTTTCTTATCAACTTGCAGGAGTTTTAGACACGTTTGGAGTAGGGCTAGGTTAAGATCGAATAGATAAGCATGTCTATCTAGTAAAATAGTATGGAAGCGCTCCGCAAAGTATTCGAAATAGGGAGCCTTATTGTAGGCTGTACACAACGCTCGCCAATGCTGTTCCTCCCAGGGTTGATCATAGTCTATTTCTACAGTCCTATAGGGGAGTTTGCTGTTGCCTTTGCGTACTGGAATGGTTAGTCGATCCACTTTCTGAGAAGTGCGTATGTAGCATCTGTTTCGGTAAGACTGTTTTTGATAAGACTCTTGCGCTTCCAAGCGGATGGTACCATACGGTAATAAGCAAGCAAAGTATTCTAAGCAAGGGAGGTAGTGTAGGTCTATCAGTAGGGTAGGGGTAGACACTTGGCACGTTGGTAAAAAGTTGAGCTAACCCGTAGCCCCTTATCGTTGCTGGTATGCCAATAATGGCAAAGACAACGGCACTAGGCTAACGCACGATTACAAGTCAAGCGCCGAAAAACCGCGCTCGGCTCATCGGCTTTTTTAGAATTACCATGGGGCATCTTTCTTCTTAGCAGTCTGCTGAAGGTATGCTACGCATTATCCGATGCTGCTTGTTCGCTACCATGCGTCAAGCTCATCAGTCTTTTGTTAAAGATGATGAATAGTATACCAATGAGTAAGGTCATACAGAAGATAGTCTGAAAGACAGGCAAAGCTCCTAAAAAGCTGGCTTGTGCACCTAGAAAGCCCGCTGTTAGACCACCTGCCCCTACTACTGCGAAGAAGATACCCATGATGGACGCTTCAATCTGCTTAGGAGCTACTTTGGTGATAAAAGAGAGAAATATGGGGGTGAGAGATAGCTCCCCTATCGTGTAGAATAGGTAAGTATTAAAAAGCCAATGTAAATCAGATTTTCCTGTAGGAGAAGCTGATCTTTGCAGCACAGCAGCCACCATAAATAAGGTCCCTAAAGCAACGATGATATTACTTATGCCCATTTTATAAGTAGACGATATACGTTTGTAGCGTTTGGCCAATCTAGACCAGACTAGGGCTACGATAGGGCCCAGACCTATGACAAAAATAGGATTGAGGCTTTGCAATATGCTAGCAGGAACCTCCCAGCTACCTATATAACGATGGGTATACTTCTTTGCATATACAGTTAGTAGGCCTGCAGCTTGCTCAAAAGCCACAAAAAAAGTAAAAATAGCAGTCAGGCATATGCTTATCATTAATAAGCGATCTTTCTCCTCTTTGGTGAAATTGAATCTCTCAGTATTGCTATTTGCTTGCTTCGAATCCCGTTCTTTCGGTTGGGTGTTTATACTGCCCAAGTATTTTTGGCCTGCCATAAAAGTAGCGATGCCGATCAGCATCCCGAGCCCTGCAAGGCCAAATCCGTAATGCCATCCATAGACCTCACCTACATACCCCACCATGATTCCAGCAAGAGCCGCACCGATGTTAATGCCCATGTAGAATATAGTAAATCCACTATCACGCTTTGGATCACCTTTAGCATAAAGGCTACCTACCATGGTCGATATATTAGGCTTGAGTAGCCCTGTACCAATAGCTATGAACCCCAGCCCCACAAAGAAGATATACTTGCTGCTCAAGGCTAGCAAAAAATGCCCGATACACTGTAGTATGCCACCCGACAACACCGCAGCCCTTTGGCCTATGTAGCGATCTGCTACGATGCCACCTGGGATACCTAGTAGGTAAACCATCAAGACATTGAATCCTGAAAATTTGGTTGCATCAGCATCTGACCACCCTAGGCCTCCGCTCATTTGGTCTATCAGAAAGAGCACTAGAATGGCACGCATGCCATAAAAGCTAAACCGCTCCCACATCTCGGTTAGGAAGAGAACAAACAAGCCCTTGGGATGTCCCAGTAGTGTAGTATTATCTTTAGGGGAGGCTGCTATTCGGGTCATAGAAGCGAAGGTTTTTAGTAAAAAATACCACCAAAGGTAACTTTTAAATTAGATATGGCCAAACAATTCACAAAAGCAAGTCCAAGTAAAGCTTGTATCCCCTTGGGTTTGAATGCATAGGCATGCGAGCTACCTTTGCATGGTTGTTTATGTGCAGGATGCGGTGTTATATTCACCGTATTTACGGCATTTAGGAGAGATGGGTGAGTGGCTTAAACCAGCAGTTTGCTAAACTGCCGTACATCTTTATGTACCGGGGGTTCGAATCCCCCTCTCTCCGCCATAACTTTCATGAAAGCGAGTGGTTTACCACACTCGGGGCGTAGCGTAGCCTGGTTATCGCGCCTGCTTTGGGAGCAGGAGGTCGCAGGTTCGAATCCTGCCGCCCCGACGTCTTTTTAACAAGAAAAAACAGCGCTTGCAAGCGCTGTTTTACCCAGTAATACGATATTGTCCCTGGTACCCCAAGAATAAGGAGTACTTACGCTTGAGGCATTAACCGACAGAGGGAGGAAATACACAGAGAAGTTAGATAGTTGATCCTTAACAACTCATTTCTAAACTTAATACCCAGCGAAGCCTACGTGGTTTTCCCTCGCCGGATAGGCGTTCCTTTTTGTCTGCTACGCAGGTTTGAGTAGAGACATTTTCCGCAATGCAAATTGTCGCCTTGGTGGAGAGCACATTAAAAAATCCGCAGCTGTAGGCCGTGATTGCCCTCGCTGGCGAGTCGATCCTCATTTTTCGCAAGGTTTTGGAGGGAAATTGCGCTTTTCTTGCGTTTTTTGCTACCCTATTTTGGGAATAAATGAAAAATTGTCTCGCCTAGCGCTTAATATTAGATAAATTTCCCCTTCTTAAGGTTAAGGGGCAACTAGATAGCCGTGCCTATGAGCTATTCCTATTGGTAGAAGGCAGTGTGCGTACCACAGCCAGAGTTTACGCTCCGAAAAATCAACGGCATATGCAAACATTTCAATAACAAGGCCATGTAAAGAAGTGTTTGAAGATACGGCTATGCGTAAGTGGCTCTATATGAATATGGTGGGATTACAAGCAGACTTAGATGAAGGATTCGACTATTTTAATTGCCAGAAACTTCACAGGGGAAAGTATTGCTATAGCAAGACAAATACTACTTAAATGGCAAGAGAGCAACCTGAGCTATCCCTACTGTACAACCAAGCCCTGTTTAGCACAATTGCAACCAATCTCTGAATTTTTAGCAATGCCCCAATCTTATGAGGAAACTCTCTACCAAGCTCACCAGTGGCTAGGCTTGATAAAGAGTTATAGGGCAATGTCATAAAGATCACGCTAAGTTCACATTTACTGCGTTCAATCCTCTAGGGGTTTCTTTAATGTCAAAAGTCACCTCATCCCCCTCTTTGACTTCTTGACCGTTTAGAGCGGTTATGTGCACAAAATACTCTTTGTCTGAAGCAGTATCGGTAATAAATCCAAAACCCTTGGAGTCATTAAAAAACTTGATAGTTCCTGTTTTCATTGGTAATTAGTTAAATTAAAATTATCGAACCTAAGGTAAGCAAAAGTCAAAAGAAAAAGAAATAATCCCCTCCAAGCATCGCTCCTTACTACAGAAATATCTGCCTTGATGAGGGCTAGTGTACGGCTAGCTACTTACAATCATGTTGTGTGCCACGCTTTGCACATCATCGTGGTCTTCTAAGGCTTCGATGAGCTTAATGACCTGGGTTGCAGTATCTCTAGGTAGCGTTATAGATGTATTGGGAATATATTGCAACGAAGCACTATCCAGCACGATTGGCATGGCTTCCAGATGCTGCTGCACTCGTCCAAAAGTTTCTAGCGGACAAGTGATGTAAAAGAATTCTGGTTCCGACTCGATAGCCTCTGCACCTGCTTCAATCATGGCTAGTGTCAATTCCTCTTCGTTGGTTGTTGTTCCCTTTTTAACGCAGAATACACCTTTTCTATCGAATAAAAAAGCCAGTGTTCCACTCTTGCCTAAGCTACCACCGTACTTAGCAAAAAGAGACCGCACGGCAGCCACAGTGCGATTTAAGTTATCAGTCGTACATTCTACAATCAGTGCTACGCCATGCATGGCATATCCTTCATAGGTCACCTCTGTGTAACTGGCTACATCTCTACCACTTCCTCTTTTTACAGCCCGTTCAATATTCTCTTTGGGGAGGTTAGCGCTTTTGGCTTGCTGCAATGCAAGCCTTAACCTAGGATTACTTTCAGGTATAGCGCCACCTTGCTTTGCAGCCATGGTTATTTCCTTAACCAGTTTACCAAACAGTTTACCCCTCTTAGCATCATTCGTACTTTTTCGGTGTTTGATATTGGCCCATTTGCTATGCCCTGCCATAATTCTGCTATGTAATATTTGGCTAGATAGTTTGCTTCGGACGTAAGAAAACGCTTAGTAAAACGCCCAATAATACCAGACCTAATCCCAGTAACTTGAGGTGAGGCAGTGATTCATCCAAAAATAGGTAGCTAAACAACAAAGCATAAATAACAGCCATGTAAGCCGTAGCTGCAACGGGTGCCAAGGGACCAAGCTGATAGGCTTTGACAGCATAGTAATGTGCCACATACCCCAACAAGCTGATGGCACTTAAGACCATCCAATCTTGGGCTTGTAGATCGACGAAGTGGTACAGCAAGTATGCACCCGTTGTAGGTACGGTAACCAAATACGCATAGAAAGTTACTACCAATGGATCTTCTTTACGTTCTATCTTTCTGATGATGCTATTGGCTAGTCCCCTAAAGAATGCTCCAGCCAGACCGCTACAGACGTACCATGAAGTAGCTGTTAGTGAAAAACCATTGATTAAAACAATTCCCACAAAGGATAGCCCAAAGAATAGCCATTGCCGAGGACTTACGGGCTCTTTTATCATAAAAATGCCAATTATGGCTGAAAATATAGGGGCAGTGTTATGGAGTGTCATGGCGCTGGGCAGCGGAATATGTTGTAGCGTAAAAAAATACAATATGACGCCCAAAGTGCCTACAACACCACGTACCAGCAGCAGATTAGAGTTTTTGCTCCAAATGGTGAGCCGACGGTATCGCAACATGGTGAAGCTTATCAATAGCGCGCCTAATGAATTGAAAAAAAGAATCTCTACCGCAGGAATATGACTCAGCAACTTAACACCGAGACTGATCAAGGCTACAAAAAAGCTACTCAACATCATGAACTGATTACCTTTAGGAATACGCATAGTTCCGCAAGATAAAAAATTGCCTTCTTATCGCAGTACTACCTACCTCAGTCTTGCGAAATCCTATGTTAGTGTATTTCAGTTTGTTGTGCTACCAGGACTTTTTAAGACATTCTTTCATGTGAAAGAGCCGTATTTTTCAGTAACTCACCATCTCGTATAAATAATTGTCGATCAGCCATATTGGCTAGTGATTGATCATGGGTTGCTACGACAAAGGTTTGTTGCATCTTGTCCCGTAGCTCCAGAAATAGTGCATGCAGCGCTGCTGCATTTTGGGAATCTAAATTTCCGCTGGGCTCATCTGCAAAAACTATCTTAGGATTATTGATGAGTGCCCGGGCTACCGCTACCCGTTGCTGCTCGCCACCTGAGAGCGACGTAGGTTTGTGCTGGCTGTGCGTAGACAGCTTGAGTAGTTCTAGCAGTGATTGGCCTCTAGCTTCTACTTCTTTCTTATCATCTCCCCGAATGTATCCTGGCATACACACATTTTCCAATACCGTAAACTCAGGGAGTAGATTATAAAGCTGAAACACAAAACCAATGGTATGATTTCTAAAAGAAGCTAATTTTTTACCCCGAAGGGCAAGGAGATCTGTTCCATCGAGTTGTAAGGTGCCGCCATCGGGCTTATCTAATGTAGCCAGTAAATGCAGCAAGGTACTCTTGCCTGCACCGGAAGCACCCGTAATAGCCACCACCTCTCCTTGAGATATAGTCAAGCTAACGCTTCGTAGCACCTGAAAGGTGCCGTAGTATTTATTAAGTCCTTGTGCAACAAGCATTTTTTCTGCGTAGTCAGACTGTGAGTCATCAGGTTTGATGACTTGCTGCTGATAATCGACCAAATTCTCCGGCTTATGGCAAGTATACGTTTTTTGTTGCATTGTGTAGTAGCCCTCCTAAAGCGTACGGTCACGCAACTTATTTTTCCCGGTACTAAGTGTGTGAAATATGCTTGTTTTTTATGTACTTGCACTCCACAGGTGGGTGTTTTCACCTACCAAAGCATTACCGCTACTGGTACTCACAGGCAACTTGATCAGCCTGTGGTCTTAGGCTTAGCGTATAGTAGTAGACCGCGCTCGTAGTTCAATTGGATAGAACGTCGGATTTCGGCTCCGAAGGTTGAGGGTTCGAGTCCTTCCGAGCGCACTATACTCCGCTCCACCTATGCCGGCTTAGCCCCAATCCATTGTGTTTTCAGGTCAGTATCAGCTTGGATTTTGTGCAGTGCTTTTTCATCTTGCATCTCTACTTAGGATTAAGTAAACTCGTTCTCCGTTCAACAAACACATAAATACTTATCGTTATGAAGTCACGTTTCATCGGTCAGGCGTTTGTTTTCGCCTTATTGGGTATTGCGATGCTGTGCAGCTGTAACCGCACGCCAGGGGTATTGATGGCCTCGGAATCTGAGGGAAATGTAGAAAGACACGAGCAAGACGACCAGCAAGTTGACGCCCTGGCCCATCGGTTGGCGTCGTTAGGGGATAATAACAACGATGAAACAGCCACACTATCCACACAACAAGTAGTAGCAGAATACAACGCCAGATCTTTGAATAATCGTTCGAATAATTCTGCACTACACTTAGCAGCAAAAGATGGACACAGCGAAGCCGTGATATCCTTCTTGGAAGAAGGGGCTAATGTGAATCAAAAAAATAGACAGGGGCAAACGCCCTTGTATTGGGCAGCTAGAAATGGCCACGAAGGGCTTGTAAAGTTACTCCTAGAGCGAAGAGCGAATGTGAATGCAAAAAGCAAGAAGGGACAAACAGCCTTGCATTGGGCTGCAGTCAATGGCCATACCGGCGTCGTACAATTACTCCTGGATGCCGGAGCTAAAACACACATAAAAAATAACGAGGGGGAAACAGCATTGCATTGGGCTGTTTATCATAGCAAAAGCACAATTGCCAAACTGCTTTTACTTGACACGCTACTAGCGGTTGGCAAAGATGCGGATGAAGGGATAGGGGTACGCAGGCAAGCTCTCCAAGCCCTTGGGGAAGTAGCTAAAGCATCGCCGGACTTAGCGCCTAGGTGTCTTGACGCGTTACTGGATGCGAGTAGAGGTACAGTTGGAGGTATCCGTATAGGTGCTCTTCAAACCCTTGGGGAAGTAGCCAAAGCATCGCCCAATTTAGCGCCTAGATGCCTTGGCACACTGCTGGATGCGAGCAGAGATACGGATGAAGGTATCCGTAGAATTGCTTTTCGTACGTTATGGGAATTGATCAAAGCAGCACCGCAGCTGGCCCCTCGATGCTTTACTACACTACTAGACATCGGTATAGATTATTATAACAGTGGATTTGTTTATGACTCGTATGAAACAATTGTACATGTACGCGAAAAGATCCTCATTGGCTTCGAAGCAGCAGCACAAGAAGCCCCTGACTTACCCTTGCAATGCCTTCCTACGCTAATGGAGGTGGGAAGGAATCGGCATACCCATGAGGGGGTTCGTGGATATGCACTCGCCATACTGGGCAAAGTAGCCCGATCTTCGCCTGTCCTAGCGCCACAGTGCCTGGCCCTATTACTAGATGCTGGAAGCGACAGACGAATTGGGGAAAATATCCGAGGGGCTGCATTAGCGGCTCTGGGAGATGTAGCGCAATCATCACCTACGCTGGCTCCACAATGCCTTGCTATACTACTAGATGCTGCAAAAAACAAACAGGCCAGCGAAAGACTCTGCTGGAACACGCTATCAGCACTTAAGCAGGTAGCTGAGGCATCGCCTGGCCTGGCTCTACCGTGTCTTGATATTCTTTTATATGCTGGGGAGACTGTGCACTTTCTTAACCCAGTAGAGATCGCTGTGAAGACCGCACAAGCATCGCCTGATCTGGCTTCACAATGTCTCGATAGGCTATTACGTGCCTGCCAGGATACACGCGTGGACCATTACTACCGAGAAAAAGCACTTTCAGCCCTTGGAGAAATAGTTAAAGTAGATCCTGGCTTGGCTTCGAGATGTTTGGATACCCTATTATTGGTGAGTAAGGGTGAGCAAGTGAGTATCGATTACCGAAGGCATGCATTTGAGACGCTTTCAGCTGTAGCACAGGTATCTCCTAGCCTGGCTCCGCAATGTTTATCCACGCTGTTGGTTATCAGTATGGATAGATGCAAAGATGAAGAGGTACGCTGTGCTGCTTTTGACGCATTGGGAAAAATAGCCCAGGAAGCCCCCAGTTTTATTTCGCAATTTCTAGCGACCGTACTGGCAGTCAGTAAAGATAAGCACGAGCCGCAGCATGTCCGTATGGATGCGCTTCGATGCCTCGAAAAAATAGCTAACGCCTCACCCGAATTTGCGTCACAATGCCTCACGACGCTACTAAAAGTAGCTCGAGATCCATACGAACTTAAGTATGTGCGTCAAGTAGCGCTCTATTCTGTCGGAGGAGTGGCCACGACATCACCCCATCTAGTTCCGCAGTGCCTTACTACACTCCTAGAGGCCTGTAGAGATAAAAACATAACAGAGGATGAGCGTCAACACTCTTTGACGTCTCTAGGAAACATAGCCCAAGCATCTCCTAGTCTAGCTCCCCAATGCTTCGCTACGCTATCAGACGTCATCAGAGACAGGCATGAACTGGGATATGTTCGTAACGATGCTTTGACAGCGTTTGGCGAGGTCGCTAAGGCATCGTCTGACCTAGCTCTATCCTGCTTATCTACGCTAGCGGCCATTTGTGGGGATAAGTACGAAGATGAATGGGTACGCCTAGAAGCCTTATTTACTTTAGGATCAGTCGTTAAAACAGCACCGAACTTGGCTGCTCAAGGGCTCAATGTCTTGCTAGACCTATTAAAGGATACGAATCTAGACTTCAATATTCATAGTAACGCTTTACAGGTCTTTGCATGGATAGCTAAAGCTTCCCCGGACTTAGCGCCCCAATGTCTGACCACGCTGCTGGACATCCTTCAGGATAAAAATACGCGGGAAGAATTCGTTCGAGAGCGCGCATTGGAAGTCCTTGGAGAGGTAACTAAAATTTCGCCTGACTTGATTTCACCATCCCTGAATGTGCTCTTAATTATTGGTACAGACCAAGATGAGGTCGCTTCTATTCGCACAACGGCTCTTAGAGGATTAGGGGAGGCAACTGTCCTCTTGACCAATGAGTGACGTATGAGTTAGGCAATATCGAAACTGAAAAGGCCGGGTTGTTCTATACTGCATTTTTGTAGTTAGGTTTAGGAACAAGCTTAGCGTCAGCGTATTGCTACTTAAGCTCCTGACCAACTAGGTGTTCTTGCGTTGCTACAAGCTATTATTGCGCCAATGCTGTTATGATCATACCTCCTCTTGCTACTTTAGCCCAACAAAAACCGATTGTACTTTTTTGGTTCCGAAGAGATCTACGACTTGAAGACAATCATGGGCTGTACCAGGCCCTAAAAAGGCATTCTTCTGTGCTACCGATCTTCTTATTTGACGCTGACATATTGGAAAAGCTAGAAAAACCGACTGATCACCGGGTGCAGTTCATCTATGAGCAAGTGCAGTCACTGAAGACCGCCCTAGAGCGCTTAGGGAGTACGCTTTTGGTATGCCATGGTTCTCCCATGGCTGTGTATCAACAGCTGGCCCAACGCCTACCTCTCCAAGCTGTGTATACCAATCATGACTATGAGCCTTATGCTAGACATCGCGATCAAGTAGTAGCCGAATTTCTGGCAACGCACCAGATAACTTTCCATAGCTTCAAAGACCAAGTGATTTTCGAAAAAGACGAAGTATTGAAGGAGAATGGCACTCCATATACGGTGTTTACGCCCTATATGAGGCGCTGGAAGGCCCTCTTCAAACCAGAGATGGGGAACGCATGGGACAGTAAGGCGTTGCTACACCACTGCCTAAAGGCAGGCCCTTTGCCTCTACTTTCGTTGCCAGACATAGGATTTCAGCCTCAATATTGTCATTTTCCTAGTAAGGAGATCGATATAGCGCTTATTAAAAAATACGACCAGCAGCGAGATATCCCTGCTATTGTGGGCACCAGTAGACTCAGTGTGCACTTGCGTTTTGGCACTATTAGTATCCGAGCCGTTACCCGTATTGCTCAGCAATACAATGGAGTATGGCTCAATGAGCTGATATGGCGCAATTTTTATATGATGATTTTGTGGCATTTCCCTCATGTCGTTGCGCGTTCTTTCAAATCTGCTTACGACCAAGTAGCGTGGGAGAATAATAAGACCCACTTTCAAGCCTGGTGTGCTGGTCAGACAGGATACCCCATTGTAGATGCAGGTATGCGAGAACTGAATGCAACCGGCTATATGCATAATCGCTTGCGTATGATCACCGCTAGCTTTCTGACTAAACACCTGTTGATCGACTGGCGCTGGGGGGAATCCTATTTTGCTCAGAAGCTATTGGATTTTGAGTTATCTTCTAATAATGGAGGCTGGCAATGGGCAGCAGGCTCTGGTTGCGATGCGGCTCCTTACTTCCGTATCTTCAACCCATATCTTCAGACACAAAAATTTGATCCTGACCTCAAGTATGTCAAACAGTGGGTTCCTGAACTCAACAGCACAGATTATCCACCTCCCATTGTAGAGCATAGTATCGCGCGCGCGCGTACGCTGGCAGCTTACAAACAAGCACTCACGCAAGAATGGTGAAGTCCAGACTGTTACGTGTATCCACTGGGCCCAGTATTATTGTCTGTTAATTTGTTTAAAAAGAAGCATTACCCGGCGTTCGTGGGAAAGGGATTACATCCCGTATATTTTCCATGCCGGTGATGAATTGTACCAAACGCTCTAAGCCCAAGCCAAAGCCACTATGGGGCACAGTACCGAAGCGACGCGTATCTAAGTACCATTGCAATGTCTCCGTATTTATCTTCATTTGCTGCATTCTTGTCAGTAGCTTATCCAAGCGCTCTTCACGTTGTGATCCGCCTACAATTTCTCCTATACCCGGGAATAAGATGTCCATAGCAGCTACGGTCTTTTCGTCTTCATTTTGGCGCATGTAGAACGCCTTGATCGCGTTGGGATAGTCTGTAATCACGACAGGTTGCTTAAAAAAGCGCTCTACTAAATAGCGTTCGTGCTCCGCTTGCAAGTCATCTCCCCATCCCTGAATGGGGTAAACAAATTTTCCCTTTTTGTTGGCTTTTGAGGCTTTTAGAATATCGATGGCTTCCGTGTACGTGATGCACTGAAAGGGTTGTGCTATGATCCGTTCTAGGCGCTCCAGAAGTGGTAGTGTTGTTTCTGTATTTCTCGAGGGTTGTGCTGCTAGTGTTTTTTGGTGCAGAAAGGCTAGGTCATCTGGGCATTGCTCCATTACAAACCGAATCAAGTACTTCAGCAGCGTTTCTGCCAGTGCTATATTGTCTTTGAGATCATAGAAAGCCATCTCTGGCTCAACCATACAAAACTCTGCTAAATGTCGAGTAGTATTTGAGTTTTCAGCCCTAAAAGTAGGCCCAAAGGTGTATACTTCTGCTAGGCCTAGAGCTGCAGCTTCTGCTTCCAGCTGTCCCGAGACGGTTAGGTGGGTCCTCTGGGCAAAGAAATCCTGGAGAAAGTCAACACTGCCATCTTCCTGCTTGGGTAAGTGGTCTGGGGCTAGGGTGGTAACATGAAACATTGCTCCAGCACCTTCTGCATCTATGCCCGTGATAATGGGCGTATGCAGATACACAAAACCTTGCTCATGAAAGAATTGGTGGATAGCGTAACTGATCGCATGCCGGATTCTAAAAACGGCCCCAAAAGTATTGGTACGAAAGCGAAGATGCGCGATAGTCCTCAAGAACGCTAAGGAATGCTTCTTGGGCTGTAATGGATAATTGGCGGCGTCTCCTAGCACGGTAAGCTGCTTACCATGTAGCTCAATACGTTGTTGTTGCCCTTGGGAAGCAGTTACAGTACCCTCCACACACAAGCTACTTCCAGGGACGATGCTTTGTAACGTGACTTCTGGAAGCTGTGATGGCTCAACCACTATTTGTAGGTTGTGTAGCGTAGACCCATCATTGAGGGCAATAAAGATGATATTTTTGCTGATGCGTTTCGTTCTTACCCAGCCCTTTACACAAGCTTGTGTCCCTACTTGTGTGGTGGCTAGAAGTTCTTTTATCTTTATTCTTTTCATATTTTTACAGGTGCAGCCCCCAAATTACGGTAGAATATCATAACGGAAAAGCAGGGTGTACGGCTAAGCCCGCATCTCTCTTCCTTTTTCTGTGAGGATTTCAGCGCTTAGGAACACTATTTTAAATTTGGCAATACATGCAAAAACTACGTCTAAGTCATGCCTTAAAACACCACCTTGCTCCCCAAACATTACAGCTTATTAAGTTGTTGCAAGTCCCTTCTGTGGCAATGAAAGGCCGCATCGAGCAAGAGTTAGCCAGAAATCCAGCTTTGGAAGAAGAGAGTGGGCACATGACAGAAGAGCAAGCCACGTACGAGACAGGTACGGAAGATGAAACAGGGCTTCTTTCGTACGATTTGAATAACAGCAGCTATCCGATATACAACAGAAGTCAAACACAGCACCAAGATCGGCTGGCTACCAGAGAACTTACGCTTACTGTTTCAAACTCATTAGACGAGCAGTTGTTACAACAGCTTAGCTTTCTAAAACTCGATAAACGTCAGCACAGAATAGGTGTACACCTTATAGGTAGTATTGAGAGTGATGGTTACATCCGCCGTGATTTGGAAGCACTCGTCAATGACCTATCTTTTACGCAATACATTGAGACTGACGTTGAAGAAGTGGCAACTATTCTTGCAAAAATACAGCGTCTTGATCCTCCAGGTATTGGTGCTAGAAATTTACAGGAGTGTCTATTGGTTCAATTAGAGAAAAGTGTGGCTAGGAGTACAGTACGTGAATTGGCTAAGCACATACTCACACAGTGCTTTGAGGAGTTTACCAAAAAACACTATTCAAAAATTACCGAGAAGTTAGCCGTCGAAGATCCATCATTACTCCAAGAAGCGTTGACCTTAATTACTAGCTTTGATCCTAAACCAGGGAGCAGCATCAACGTATCTTCTCGAAGCGAAATATTACATCCCGATTTTATTGTTACCAAGCAAGACGGGCGTTTACACGTTGCCCTTACCACTTATGTCACTCCAGCCTTAAGGACCAACAAGCGTTATGTTGCCCTGTTAGAGGACTATCATAATCGCAAGCAACAAGATCAGAGAACGAAAGAGGCCTCTTCTTTTGTAAGAAAAAGGCTAGAAGCGGCCCAGTGGTTTATCGATGCTGTTAAGCAGCGCGGACATACCTTGCTTAACACCATGAAAGCTATTGTGAAGCTACAGCATGCTTTTTTTATGGAAGAAGAAGAACGCAAGCTCAAGCCTATGGTACTGAAGTATGTGGCCAGCGAGATTGGTATGGACGTTTCTACCGTGGCAAGGATAGTCAACAATAAGTCTGTACAGACTGACTTCGGCATATACCCCCTTAAGTTCTTCTTTACCAAAGCTATTACGACTACTTCTGGCAAAGAAGTAAGCAATAGGGCTGTCAAGAAGGCCATGGCAGAAATCATCAAAAATGAAGACAAGCAGCAGCCTCTTGCTGATGAAAAGATTGTCACATTGCTCAAGGCGCAAGGGTACCCCATAGCGCGCAGGACAGTAGCCAAGTATAGAGAACAGCTACACCTTCCTGTAGCTAGGCTAAGAAGAGAGATGTAGTAGTATTCTTTGGCCTACTATTAGTTGACCCTCAATAACTCACTTCCAAGCACAGTACTTAGTCGAGCCTTAACAACTCACTTCCAAGCACAATATTCAGCGAATTATACGTGATTTGCCCTCGCCGGGCGGGCGTTCCTTAAAAAAGCCACCGAATTTTTGAATTTATTTCAAAAATAGCCCTCTTAACACTTAGTATTTGATGGAATTTATCTTTCTTAAGGGGCAACTACTTACTTAAAAGAGATCTACAGAAAGTGTAATGTTACCAGTTTGCGTGATATTACCGTCAGGCCCCTTATCTTTCTGAAATAGGCTAGAAAATATATGTGTATAGCAAAGTCCAAACCGTCCCCAACCCAATCTTGCATAACCACCCCAACGTACCCTCTTGAGATTAAAGCCTTCTGAGTTTTTTTGCTTCTTGATCGCATCGTCTTCCTTATAGGTTACGAGGGTAGAGGCTCTCCACAGACAGTATGCCTTAGCTCCCAAAGCTACTAAGAAACTTGTTTTAGGCTCTTGTTTATGGGCACTAAACTTTGCTTCCAACATACCATCTACGTAGCGTACGCGAAGCGCTGAGTGCATAATCTCATCGCTTTCAGGGAAGTGTGTACTCCCTTGCTCCAACACGGTATTACGATTACGATTTTTTTTATCACGCACCAGGATAATGTCTTTGTTCTTGAATGCATAGTTGCTAAATGACAACCCCATACCTGGATTAATGGAGAAGTGTGAATTTCCTAGTGGGATGTTGTAATAGGCACTTCCACTCGCAAACCTAGAACCTAGGTAGTTTAAAGCCATTTGGGGAGGGTAAATTGTAAAAAAGTTTGCCCCCAAGTCGATCATCACGCTAACATAATTAGGCAGTTTCCCGGGCTTATTTTTCTGTTGTTGGGTATGCTCTCGAATCGCATAATCTGGAGTTTGAGCCATGAGGCCTGCCATATCATCCTGAGCATTTTGCTCATTTTCTTGGATTTCTTGTGCCTGCACAAATATAGAGGCCAAAGACATTAAGAGCGTAAAAATTAGCTTCTTCATTATTTTGTTGGGTTGTGATCAATCATGTCAGGCAAAGCTAAAAATTTTGTTCCGTATTCAAAGTGTGTTTCGTGGTACATCCTCGGTTAGTGCATCTGAAGAAGTCCAATGCTCACCTCATTGGTGAGGGATCATCTGAAACAGGTTATTGCGCACAACGGATACAAACTGTTTTATTTCTTCTTGGGGCTTATCCCATGAGACTCGATTTCCTGCAGTGTCGTACCAGAACATTGTTGCGTAGCTATCCGTAACCACCAGAGGCGTTCGGTAGAATTGTGGTAGCATAATGGGGAGAAAATTTTGATTTTTTGTAGCCCAGTAGCCTTCCATGAGTTGTTTTGTTGAAACTGTGCCAAGGATCCTTAAGGCACTCCTACAAACATAGCTATCCTTATCCTTACTCGCTTCTAGGAGAGCATCTAAGCAGTGCTGTGCTAGCGTAGGCTCGGTTTTAGCTACTTCTCTGAGGGCCTCTAAGGCAGCCCTGCGAACATAGCTATCCTTGTCCTTACTCGCTTCTAGGAGAGTATCTAAGCAGCGCGGGTCTAGTTTAGGCTCGGTTTTAGCTACTTCTCTGAGGGCTTGTAAGGCATCCCTGCGAACATAGCTATCCTTATCCTTACTCGCTTTTGAGAGGGTATCTAAACAGTGCTGTGCTAGCGTAGGCTCGATTTTAACTACTTCTCTGAAGGCTTGTAAGGCATCCCTGCGAACATAGCTATCCTTGTCCTTACTCGCTTCTAGGAGGCGGTCTAAACAGCGCTGTGCTAGCGTAGGCTCGGTTTTAGCTACTTCTCTGAGGGCTTGTAAGGCATTCCTGCGAACATAGCTATCCTTATCCTTACTCGCTTCTAGGAGGCGGTCTAAACAGCGCTGTGCTAGTTTAGGCTCGGTTTTAGCTACTTCTCTGAGGGCTTGTAAGGCATCCCTGCGAACATCGCTATTTCTATCCTTACTCGCTTCTAGGAGGTGGTCTAAGTAGCGCGAGGCCAGCGCAGGGTGGGCCTTAGCTACTTCTCTGAGGACTTGTAAGGCATCCCTGCGAACATCGCTATCCTTACTCGCTTCTAGGAGGTGGTCTAGGTAGCGCGAGGCCAGTGAAGGAGCAGCCTCAGCTACCTTGCTGAGGGCACCTAAGGCAGCCCGA
>WTJV01000022.1 GCA_011524725.1 Amoebophilaceae bacterium
GTACTTAGATACTCATCCCAAGAAGTTAGGTGGGCTGGTTTCAATAGCAAAGACCCCGCACAACAGACTACACCATCTATATCTCCCAACGTTTCTTGGACTATTGCAAAAGTGCGACCCACTGCTTCAAAGTCAGTTGCATCCAGTACACTATGCAAAGCCCCCAAAGACGCTGCCGAAATTTTGACACGCTCTTCTTCTCTACCCGTAAGCCAGAGCGTGTGGCCTTGCTGGTGTGATTTCTTTGCTACTTGCATGCCTATATCGCTCGTAGCAGCAATGATTAAGTATTTAGCCATCAGGTCTATGTCTTCAATAAATTATGCAACAAACTGAACGTGAAAAAACAGGCGATCAAATGCGTTCAAGCCTTACATTCATCAATAAAATAGCGGCCAAAATAATACTAGCTCCTATGCAGAACTGCGCATTGAGGACTTCATCCAGTGTAAATCTCGCAAATAAAACTGTGAAAATAGGCTCCAGCATCAATATGATAGAGGCTTTAAATGCAGAGATATACTGCTGTGCATACGCTTGCATCCCAAATGCAAGCGCAGAGCATAGTGCTGCGCAAAGAATTAGAGCCCACCACGTAGCCGGTTGAGTAGGTAGACATACATCTCCATCCAAGACAAAAGCAAAGCATGCTGTAACCACGGACATGACAACCATTTGTAGCAAGGTTAGCACCCAAGGATCTCCTTCAGAGGCGTAGTCGGATAAAACATACGTATGTAGCGCTACAAAAAATGAACAGACCAATGTATACCATACACCACACCCCCACACTACTTCAGAGCTACCTGTCACGAGGCCCAAACCACCGACACATGCCAATACTATAAGTGCATCTAGGATCCTAGGAAGTCGCTTCTGTACGATGAGTTTGATCAATAACACAAATACGACAGAAATACCCGTTAAAAAGGCCGATAGGGAAGCACTAATAGTCTGCATACCCATTGTTTGAAATAAATTAACACCCACCAAAAGGAGACCCAGTATCACTCCCCTAATCATATCTAAGCGCTTAAACTGAGGTCGATGGAAGGTAAACGTAGGTAAAATTAGAATGGATGCTATTAAAAACCGTAAGAAGATGAAGGTACTAGGAAGCATTTCTTGTAACGCTATCTTGATAAAGATATAGCTAGCTCCCCAAATGAGGGTCGCAAAGATCATCAATAAAGTAGACATGTTTGGTAATAAATCACGAATTAAAAGTAAGCCACGGACTCGCGAACCTAGGTGAGAGCATTGGAATTAGCAAATCTATCCAAAGACACTTCGCATACTTAGTAGGTAGCTTATACGAGTATCCTATCATGGGTTTGCCCTACGTAGTATTGATCAATACCCTGTTCTATAAAGAATCGTAAGCACATTGCCTACAATTGTAATACTATAGATTATCGATCTTATCATTCTTGACAAAATTTCTATATTAATGGCATAGAAACGGCGTTAATGAAATATTATTGTACTGGACAAGAGCTAGGGTGTTAGTAGCGAATATACCTGATCTAGCCTTTTTACTTCTTTTTAGTATTACCAAGTAAGTGATGTCTCCTTGGTCTGCCTTTCCTTTTGTAAGAATCACTTTTGCCCTGATCGGAGGGATATTAACAGCTTATTATTGGGAAGGGCTATCCTGTGTGGTAGTGAGTAGTCTGCTAGGCGGAGTATTGCTTACCTATGTGCTGATCATGCTGGGGGTACCCTATACTAAGTTTCTTGTTTGGAGCCCGTGGTTAGGCTTCTGTGGATTGGGGGGTATCTTCCTAATTGGCTGTTTGTGTTGGTGCACACATGAAGTACGCCAAGACCCCAAACACCTTACGCATTGGTCAGCACACGTAGAGGCTTATGAAGCAATAGCCTTGGAAGACGCACACGAAAGATTGGACCGTAGTCGTGTGGTAGTGTTTGTTCGTAGAGCCCGAATACAAGGAAAGTGGAAGAGTGTTCAGGGAAAAGTGCAGGTGTCTTGGCCCAAAGACATAGCCCTACGAGTACAGTATGGCGATATAGTACGCATACAAGGTCAGCCTTGGGCAGTACAGACTTCTAGGAATCCTCATATATTTGATTACGCAAAATTTCTTAGTTTTTCTCAAATTTATCACCAGCAATCTATAGTAAATGAGGAAGTAATAATAGTAACTCATCAAACTCCTAATCCTGTAAAGGAACTATCCTTTCGTGTACTTCGTTACTGTCAGTCGCTACTTGCACAACGTATTCATGACCCAGAAGTACGTGCTGTAATCTTGGCATTAGTGCTAGGGCAGAAAGATACTTTAACTGCGAAAATAAGTGAGGTTTATGCTCGTTCTGGAACGATGCATGTGCTAGCGGTTTCAGGTTTACACGTTGGTATCATCTACTGGATATTGTGTTTTCTGTTGGTACCATTAAAATACATGAGCCGTTTTCGGTTGCTTGCTTCCAGCATGGCTTTGTTGGTCCTTTGGTTCTACGCATTTGTGACGGGCCTTTCGCCTTCTGTGTTGCGGGCTACCACGATGTTTACTTTTATGGTCATGGCCTCTGTGTGGAGTCGAAAGACCAATGGTTACAATACGCTCTCTATCTCAGCTTTTTTATTGCTCCTATGGAATCCCACATTTCTTTTTTCTGTTGGCTTTCAGCTTTCTTATTTAGCTGTACTTGGGATTTCGTATCTACAGCCTCGGATTTATAAGTGGATGGTCATAGGTAATTGGTTTTTTGACAAACTTTGGCTGCTTACTTCCGTTTCTTTAAGTGCTCAGTTAGGTACGGCACCTTTGAGTATGTATTACTTTCATCAGTTCCCTACCTATTTCGTAATCGCTAATTGGGTGGTAGTCCCTGCCGCATTTGCTATTGTGTGCTTAGGCTTGCTGGTATTGGCAACAAGCTTCTGGCCTAGTCTTAGTACGGCTACTGCCTGGCTACTTGAAAAGGTAGTCTTAGGTACCAATTTGTGGGTTGAGGGAACGCAGAAGCTTCCCTACAGCCTCATTGAGGCTATCTATCTAAGCACTTATGGAGCGCTCCTTCTGTACGGTTTACTCACTTTGTTGCTTACCTTTCTGCACACCAAACGTATGAAATATTTGATAGCCACGAGCATACTGGCTATATTCCTTTCTTTGCGCGCTGCGCAAGTGTCTCTCAGCCAGCAAACACAATGTAAAGTCATATTTTACAGTGTGGGTCGCCACCAAGTCATTACTTTTATTAAAGGTCAACGCAGTACTTTATGGGTCGATCGCCGTTTTCAGGTTAATTCCCCCAAGTATGCCTATCATATTCAGCCTAGTCAAATGGCGTTGGGTATTACCTCAACAGACACTTATAGATTAGACGAGGTAATACAGCAGCAAGCATTTCCTATGCAAAGCTGGTGTGGCATGAAGGTCGCCGTATGGAAAGGGAAAAAATTCATCTTTCTTAACAAAGAAATTAAAAATTTACCACGATTGTCTTACAAGATTCATACTGATTTTTTGGTGATAGAGGAAAATGCGGTGACTACCCTCCGGCCGTTGCTTGAGCGATTTGAAATAGGCACGCTAGTTATCGGGACTTCCAACTACAGCTCTTTGGCACAAAGACTTCAGCAAGAAGCGAAAGAGTACGGCCTTTGCAGCCATTATTTGTCACAACAGGGTGCCCTAACAGTTGCTTGGTGATCTGTTTGGCTGTACTCCCTATTGTTTTAGCCCGAATTGGATATGATAGTATGCAGAAAATTATCAGTCAAAACACGGTTTTAACTCCGATGAGGCCACTCATATTTTGCTAAAGCGACAACAACTCTCAACTTGTATCTTTTTTCGGGAAACTGGACCGTTGGTGGCTTTAGGAAAGAGAAATATTTTCTTAAGCCTCCCCCAAATTTTTAATATTCAGCGTTGCATTCCTGGCGTTTTCTCGTTGAGAGGGTATGCTTTTTCCCAACATGAGACCTTTGCACGGAAACGCTATGCATGAAGGGCCCATTTGGGTGGTTTAAAGCCCTGGCTATCTCTGAACGAGTACGCACCGTTCTGCATTTTCTCTAAGAACAGATACATTGACAGGGCCATGCAGTAAAATGCACTTTTAAACGATCCTAAGCCGCGCAAAAGTCTCAACACAGTAATCTTGTGCAGTAGCCGGCTCTTGAGAAGAATCATCAAATATCCTGTGCGTTGATCTACTTAGCGTAAATTTTGAATAAAACAGACGTATGTGCATAACTGATGAAACTACTATCTTTTTTAAAGAATGACCATAGTTTTTTAAGAAAATTATTGCTATGTTAAAATGTTGAGTTATAGCGACAGTAGCTAATCTCTATCTGTTGTTTAACAACCTTTTAAACATTGAATAAAATGGCACAAGTAAAACAAGGTAATCATATTATATCGAGTCTTCTTAGACACTCGTTTCCTAGCAAAATAAAGTTCCCTTCCGAACAGGGTAACAAGATTCAAGCGGAAATCGATAAGCATATCAAGAAAAGCGGAAAAATAATACACATATCAGACATGATCTTACCTGAAGTAGTCAAGCTGCTTATAGCTGTTGACGCTACGGATACGAATTTTGCAGTGGGTGTAATGAAGGCATTGCCGAATGATCAGGCGGCAAAAAGTTTTTCCCTTACAGAAAAAGTGCAGGACATAAAACGTGAGGTGCATGAAGAATATAGGAAGGCGCTAGAAAGTGCCAACAATATAATGGATGATATCGTGGAGAAGACAATTTCAGGAGAGATCTACGTTGATGTTAATGAGATAGAAAAAGCAAAGAGTGCAGGGAAATTAAGTGCGGCTGCTAGTTATGACAATATGGTCTCTGGTAACTATGAACACTCTGACCTTCCCCAATTTGTCACTCAAAAGCTGACTGAGCATTTGGAAATGCTGTGGGAATCTACTAAAGAAGAAGACTCTCAAAAAAACGTGCTACTCGCTTATACTTTAGATATTCGCGCTTTTGACAAAATGTGGAACTCTAAAAAGGGATACAAAGTATATTACTTCTGTTTAATCCTAAAGATGCTTCAATGCATCAATGCTGGGTAGAAAGTGTGCAATAATAATGTCAATAACAGTATGCAACATGGGTACCTGATCAAGCTAATTTTGGGGGAGATACAGTATTTACATGGTACGCTTGACTTCCTGAAATAGGTTAGACACCGTGAACATACCTGTACATTGAGTCTAAAGGGGGGAAGGCTTTATACGGAAGTTTCTAGCTCATTCTATTCACTCATCGGGGTGCGATTGTTTGACATTTTTCCTCCTTTTTGAAAAAACGCTCACAGTATATTTTTTAGCTCAAAAGCTGAGTATAAACAACAAATATCTTACTGAGAAATAGTATTAGTTTCGATCTATGGCCTGTACTTTTATGCTAAACAATAGTAGCAACGATTTCATAAATAATGTCGTGTTGTTTCCGATGCACGTTAGAGGTAACGTGATACTGGATTTCTTACGAGAAAAAGATTCGGATACTTTGTTCGATTTGGTAATAAAAAACCATACCTACTTGCATCGTTGTCTATTTTGGGTAGATGCTGAAGCAGCAGACATAAAAAGATGGGTCTCTTTTTTTGTGGAGAGTCACCGGTGGAAAAAAAGAAAAAGATTGGACCTGGGCATTTGGTACCAACTAAAATTGGTAGGAACTGTGTGTTTCTATGACATCGACCTAAGTAACCAGATAGCATATATAGGATACTGGATAGACGAAAAACACCAAGGTAACGGAATTGTAACGGCAGCATGTAGCAAATTACTTGATGTAGGAGAGCGTCAATTAGGGCTATCAACTTTTTTCATTAGCTGTGCAGTAGAAAATTATAAAAGTCAACGCGTACCTATAAGGCTTGGCTTTTCTCTGTATCAGACTATCGAAAAAGAAGAGTGGCTTCATGATCATTATGTGGATCATCATGTTTATCGGCTGAAATACTCAGGGTGATGACAATTTGCTTTAAAAAAGCTGATCGTGAGTGTTTTCAATATTCTGTAGGCAGGCCTTCCTGCGGCATCGTACACCGTGCAAAGATCTCAATACTAAATTAGCACATGTAAGCTACATAATGGAACAACTAGCTACAATTGCTACACCACCGACCTCAGCAACCGTAACAGGACCCACTACTGCTCCAACTACTGCTGCCGCACCGCCAATGATTCGGTTCCTTCGTCTCGCTCTTCTGCTAGTACTGCTTCTTGTCTACGTACGCGCGCTTCCATTTCTTCTCGCTCTCTACGTGCCTTCCTCCGCTCTTCTTCAGTCCGCTGCGTTTCTTCTTCCGATCGCTGTCTTGCTTTTGATTCTTGTTGTCTTATTTCCTCTGCCTCTTGTGCTTCTTTTTTCGCCTCTTGTTGTCTTATTTCCGCTTTTTGCACTTCTTCTTCCGCTCTTCGTTGCCTTCCCTCTGCCTCTTGTACTCCCTCTTCTGCTCTTCGTTGTCTTTCATCTACCTCTTGCTGCGCAGTGTGTTGCGTTCTGGCTGTTTGGAGGGTTACCACTAGGTCCTCTAGGCCAACGAGATCTTCGCCGGGGAAATGTGCGTGTAAGGCACGTAGTGTTATCAAGATCTGTTCTGCTTCTGTAAACTGATGTGCTGCAGCATGTCTATTAAACGCAGCTACACGCGTTTCGGCATAGGTTTGCACGTGTATCCTGACTACTTCCCCCATAAGCCCAGCAATTCGCTGACGCCCGATGATCTGGAGCTGATTGAGTGGGCCCCAACAACGATCGGCTGTTGCGTAGTCTTCTTGTTCGAGTGCTGTTTTCATGATGTCTACCTGGTACTCCGAGATGTCTTGTAGCGTAGCCTTATCATCGTTGGTCAATACTGTCTGAAACATGGTCTTGGCGACCTCTTGTGGAATAGCCGGCATCTGCCCTATCTCTGCAAGGAATCGGTCTCTGGACCAGAACGCTGATCCGCCTTGCTCCAATGGATCGTATAGAAACATACACTGACCCAGTACTTGAATGGCAGGGGAGCTCATCAATAATTTCTGCGTGCATTTTGCATCCCATCCAGTAGTTCGCAGTGGTGCTTTTTCCTGCGCCAGTTGTGCCCACAATGGCAATAGCATTTCTTTCAGCAGCCGCAGCCGCATTCTGTCTCCCTAACTCAACACAGTGCCCCAACAGAGAGACACTCTGCGCAGACGTGAGCACCGCATCTCGGTTGTTGAGCTTCATTTCTAGAATTTCCTGTGGATTGTCTTCCATACCTAACTGATGAGACTGGCCACAGCCGGCTAACAGACTGATCCCCAAAAACAACAGTATTACACGGTATGCGGGTCGGGTAAGTAATAAATAAGGTGTGTACATATATAATTATATTAAGAACATTTTTACACAAAAAAATAAATTATTTTTAAATAATCAATATTTTATATAAAAAATGTAATTATTTTTTTAATTATGTATATCGTTTGTTTTTAGGTACATAATAAATTACGAATACATGTGATGATTACTTTTAATAACATTTATGTACCATGATAAATGGTACATAGTCGTCATTAGATGTTACGTTCATCTTCTCTTTCGTTTATAGTATGCTCTTCCTTTAGCTATAAGATCTGAATGTATTCGACCCAGTAGCGTAGCTTATCATGGCGCATAAGGTGATTTACGCCTGCTCTGCTTGCAAGAAATAAGCGAGCATTCCTAAAAAGAGTACCCAACAATGCCCATCTGTTCCTCAACAAGCGTATATTGCTTACGTGTATCGATTCTGATAATCTCAACTCAAAGAGAATAATGGAAACAAAACATGTAGTAAAGCAAGCAGCAATGGTCGATGAGGCAGTCATGCAAAAGATCTACCTAGTTAGAGGACAGAAAGTTATGCTAGATAGCGATTTAGCGATACTCTACGGCTATGAAACCAAACGGATGAACGAGCAAGTAAAAAGAAATGAAGCTCGGTTCCCTCCTAGTTTCATGTTTCAACTCACCTTGGAAGAAGTGACACATTTGCGGTCGCAAATTGCGACCGCAAATGTGTCGGCAAAGACGCGAACTTTGCCTTATGCTTTCACAGAGCATGGGGTCCTGATGCTGGCTAGTGTCTTGAAGAGTAAAACAGCGATTAAGGCTAGTGTACACATTATAGAAGTCTTTGTGAAGCTACGGGCGATGGTGCTAACGCACAAAGACATTCTCTTAAAGCTAGAGAAACTCGAGAAGAAGCAAGCCTTGCAGGACATTAATATCAAGCAGCTTCTGCAGTACATCAAGCTCTTTACAACTGAAAAGCAAAAACCAAGGCCCCGGATAGGGTTTAAAAGAGAGTAATTTTGTGGTATACTTTTGGCCAAGATTTTATCTGTGCGCAACAGGCTCACATCGGGTCAAGGGACAAAAAACTACTGGCCCATACGTCAAAACTTGATTTAACAATCAACCATAGAGGGGATTGTGGACCTGTTACAAAAGCCCTATGCACTAGGAAACAGAAGTACCAGGGTGGGGATGGTCTTTCAAAAGAAAGCGTATGCTAGTAGTTATGCTGCAATGGTCTGTCTTGGTTGGCCTAAGCACACCGAAAGTGCATGATATCACCATCTTCTACTACATAATTTTTCCCTTCTAGGCGTACTTTGCCTGCTGCTCGGCAAGCTACTTCTGTCTTATGTTGTAGATAGTCCGGTAACTTGATCACTTCAGCCTTGATGAAGCCTTTTTCAAAATCGCTATGAATAGCACCCGCTGCTTGTGGTGCCTTGGTGCCTGCCTTGATTGTCCATGCTCTAACTTCCTGCGGGCCTGCTGTAAAATAGGTAATTAGGCTAAGGAGTTTATATGAAGTGCTGATTAACACTTCTAGTACGGAGGTGCTAAGGCCATACTCTTCTAGAAAAAGTGCTTTTTCACTGGGTGTGAGTTCTGTCATTTGGGCTTCAAGCATGGCGCAGATGACAACCATCGTTGCCCGCTCTTTTTGGGCAATTGTTTTGAGTCTTTCTACGTGACTGTTAGTGCCTTCTTGAAGTGTCTTTTCATCCACATTGGCTACATAGAGCACTGGTTTCATGGTAAGGAGCTGCCAAGACCGAAGTAGAGCAGCCTCAGATTCATCTACAGCCATTGTGCGGACATTGCCTCCTTGACTCAGCTGTGCTGCTAAGCGCTCTAGGAGGGTAAGCGCTCGCCGGGCTTCTTTATCGCCCGTCTTGGCTATTTTCTCCATCTTTCCCATGCGCTTGCGAACTGTCTCTAAGTCTTTCATTTGCAGTTCATAGTCAATCACCTCTTTATCAAAAATGGGATCTACCTGGCCTGCTACGTGCGTCACACGATTGTCCTGAAAACACCGAACTACATGAGCAATAGCATCTACTTCTCTGATATTGGCTAAAAATTGGTTGCCAAGTCCTTCTCCTTGACTAGCCCCTTTGACTAAGCCGGCAATGTCTACAAATTCGATAAAGGTGGGGACAAGCTTTTGGGGATTTACCAACGAACTGAGCCGTTGCATGCGCTCGTCTGGCACAGTAACCGTACCGACGTTAGGCTCTATAGTACAAAACGGAAAGTTAGCCGCAGCAACGTGGCTATTGGAGAGCGCATTGAAAAGTGTAGACTTACCCACATTGGGCAAACCTACAATGCCATATCTGAGAGCCATCAAAAAATAGATTAAGAGGTTAGGGCAGTCAGTAAGAATGAGTGGCAAATACCCTATTCTGATTCTGTAAATAACCTATCGACAAAAACCTTTGAGAGTACTTAGTACTAGGCAACCCAGTGTAACACCGGTGTTACTAGTTACTATCTCGACCAGTAGACCGACCATGCTCTTCACTATCGTTGTTTGCAAACTGATCGAAGTCGTAGTCAGGCATCAACTCTTTTTTAATATGCTCTGCTATGCCATTGAAAGCCTCTACGAATCTGTTGAGATCTTCTTTGTATAAAAAAATCTTACTCTTTTCATAAAAATAGCCCTCTCCGTCCACTTTAGATTTTCTTCTACTTTCCGTGATGGTAAGATAGTAGTCATTGGCACGTGTAGCTTTTACATCAAAGAAATAGGTCCTCTTGCCTGCTTTTACTTTTTGTGAGTAGATTTCATTGTTTTCTTTACGCTCTTCCACAGTTTTTATTCTTTAAAGTTTAAATTTCAAATATTCAGCGCAAATGACGATGTTTTATAGGAGTAAAACAAATAGGCAATCATTTAGTCTCCATGCAACCAAGCCTTCTTGCGTTGCAGCTCTTTTTCTGTCTCCTTCCTACTGACGTCTAGCACACAACAGTCCACGGGGCACACAGCTGCACACTGAGGCTGCTCGTGAAACCCTACACACTCCGTACATTTATCTGAGACAATATAGTAGAATTCTTCAGAATAAGCTTTTTGAGGGGCGTTAGCGTCTACCATGACACCAGCCATGTTTACCTGCCTGAGGCTAGTTCCTTCTGCCCACTCCCAGTCTACTCCACCTTCATAAATGGCGTTGTTAGGGCATTCTGGTTCGCACGCACCGCAGTTGATGCATGCATCGGTGATCATAATAGCCATCTCCTGATATTTGTTTAACGAGCAAGCTAATAAAAGTTTGCGAGCTATACAGCAAGCTACATGGTGTAGCTACCGAGGCTGACATAAATCTAGGGGCTATAGTAAATTAGTAGCCAACTTGCTACCGCCACTTAAACAAGTTTTCACCTCAATTAGGGCCACTAGGCGCTCATTTTAGTGCATTTTTTATCAATTTCGATATAGTTGTATGCAAGTCTAACTTGTCGACCCTTAAGCAAGACTAAATTCACTGTGTAAGGCATACATAGGCCTATTTTTTATCGGGAAAAGTGCAAGGAAACGCAAGGAATAGGCAGATCATCTCCAAAGCCTTGCAAAAAATGAGAATCACCTAGCCGGCGAGACCCTACTTGTTTCGTTGGATGCACTAAACAAAGAGAGTTCAAAAAATCAGTCGCTGTCGTCCCGAGCACTAAAATCCTGGTTGCAGGCCTAGCACATCTTAATGCAGACTTCTTAACGCGCTCTCTACCAAGGCGACAGTCTCAGGCGGCAGAAAAAATGCGGAATGATTTGCTTTGCATTTGTAAGTGTGTATCTTGAACTCAAAGATATAGATCAACATGTCTCCCATAAAGGAAGTATGATGTTTGCTGTTGCTAATCGGCCTTTTACTCAGTATCGACATGGTATAGCCAGGGCGTTGCTGTATATGCTGTTACTGCATGGCTGCCAGTCCCAAACGAGGATGAATGGACTTGAAGAAGACGCGCCTTCTGCAGCTTCCCCCAAGCCAGGGGGGAAACAACAAGGATCTAGCGAGGCCCTGGTTCCGATTCTTGGCTCCTCAACTCCTAAAACTAGTGACGAACAAGGAGACGCCAAACCACCTGCTAAACGAAAGCGTGGGGATGAAGATGATACTAAGTTACCTGCTAAACGGCCGTTCCTGGACCTAGATGCGAAGCTTGTCGAGCTTAATGAGAAGGAAAATAAGAGCGGTCGTGGACGGGAGTGGGTACTGGGGCCATCTATCCAGTTGCCAAGTAGTGAGGGGGAGCATACCTGTACTTGGGACATACCTGAAGGCTATTCGTTTTTTACACATAAGTTAATAGGCAACAATACAGACGATGCAAAGGTCGTGATCGGGCATAATCGGGATAATTATAGCTGTGTGGATAAAAGTTCTTTTAAGAAATACAAAAGTAACGAGGGCCAGGTGAGCGTAGGCGGCCAGGAAGGCGTTCCATCAGAGGCGAAATTGGCTCACAACAGCACTGACGGTCAAGAGGAAGAAAAGGTAGCGAGCCGTAACAACGCATCACTAACAATCACCGTAAGCAGAAAGACCAAAATAGGCGATGAGCTGCTATCTGGCCATAACCGCAAGTACGATGGTGATGCAGGTCTTTTGGAAATACAAGTATTACTTTGCCTTGAGAAGGCGTCCAGCCTGGACAAGTCACTCTATCAGAACCCTCCCCGACTGCGGAATTATATCTTAAAGGCCCCGAGCCTACACCTAAACGAGCCCTATATTCCTCGTCCCGATGAAGAAGACCAGATGAGGATCGCCCTGAATAGTCCGGGCGGTGTTTGTATCATTAAAGGTCCCGGAGGTAGTGGCAAAAGCACGTTGGCTTATCGCCATGCAATAGAGAACCGCAATAAGGATACCTTGATTTGGTTTGTGCAGGCTAGTGTTCAGGATGTCCTTCTGAGCGAATTCCAAAGCATAGCCCGGGAAGGAGGAATAGACTATCAGGTCCTCGCCAAGGAGCACCAGAAAGACGTCTCGATGCATCTTAAGGCACTGATGAATAAAATATACAGCACAGTGGGTGCTGACCAGCAGGCCTTCTTGATTCTGGATAATGCTAAAGAATTAGGGCTGCTGAGAGATTGCATCGCATTGGGCCGCCAGTATGAGCGGATCAAGCTCATCATCACGACAAGAGATGATACATTTCCCAACTACCACGGTAGTCAGCCCGTAGAACTAGTTGACTTTAGTTTGCCAGAGGCCCATGCCTATACAACAGAACGCCTGTCGTCCGGTAAGCGCCGCTTCTCCAGTAAGACAAGGCTGGGAGGAGACGCTCAAACGCTAGTGAGCGAAGTAGGGCGCCTTCCCAAGAAGCTCGAGCTGGCCACAAGCTACATCGTCGATCGAGTGCGTCTAAGCGTGCAAGGTTATATAGAGAAGTTGCAAGCAGCCAAACGTGCGGCTGATAGTTCCTATCCTCAAGTCTATCCCGAGGTGCAGCTAGGTTTAGACGAGCTACCCGCCCAGTCGCAATTAGTGATGCGCTACAGTACGTATATGGATTCAAGCTTAATTCCGCTGTCCCTTCTGGGGGCACTATTGGAGGAACCTAATCCCGATAGCTTGGATGCGATCCTAGAGCCCTTAGAGGGTTTGTCACTCATAAGGACGATCTACGATGATGATAACACGCCTATAGGCATCCAAATACACCAAGAAGTACAAGACAGTTGCCGGTACTATCGTGGGTGGTCCGAGGAGGCGAATGAAAGTGAGGCCACCCTGTTAGGGCACTTGGTTGATGTTTTGGTGGATAAGATGCCCTGGGTAGAATCCAACCCTGATGATAGGTGGGTAGTGGCTAGGCTGTATGCGCCACAAGCAGCTCAGGTACTGAAAGGAGCTCCAGCGTTATTGGGTACTGCCCCCGAGGCTGCGCGCTTGCTCTCGCTTATGGGGCAGTACAGATCAGAAGTAGACTGTTTCTATGCTCAAGGACTCGAATATCAAGAGCAAGCCCTGGCGATGAGAAAGGCCCTCTATCCCGAACAGAACCATCCCCATATAGCCAGCTCCCTCAATAACGTAGGCTTTGCCCATGAGACCCTGGGAGACGACAAGAAAGGGTTCGAATATTATAAGCTAGCTCTGGGGATGAGAAAGGAACTCTACCACGATCAGAACCATCCCGACGTGGCCAGCTCCCTCAATAACGTAGGTGGTGCCTATCAGACCCTGGGAGACGACAAGAAAGGGCTCGAATATCATGAGCTAGCCCTGGCGATGTGTCAGGCCCTCTATCCCGGCCAGAACCATCCAGACGTGGCCAACTCCCTCGGTAACGTAGGCATTGCCTATCAGACCCTGGGAGACGCTAAGAAAGGGCTCGAATATAAAGAGCAAGCACTGGCGATGTGTCAGGCACTCTATCCCGAGCAGAACCATCCCGATGTAGCCATGTCCCTTAATAACGTAGGCAGTGCCTATCAGAACCTGGGAGACGACAAGAAAGGGCTCGAATATCATGAGCTAGCACTGGGGATGTTTCAGGCACTCTATCCCGACCAGAACCATCCCGACGTGGCCAGGTCGCTCTATAGTGTGGGAAATAGCTACCTGCAGCTCGGAGAGGCACGCAAAGCTATTACGTACTACGATCAAGCTACCAAGGTACTTCCTGAAGAACAGAGAGAGCTCAAGCGCGGCATCTATCACAATTTAGGATGCATGTATCACATAGAAACTATCCATGCTGAACAAGCTGAGGATCAACAGGCGTATTACCACAAAGCAGCGGAAGCCTTTGAAACAGCCATTGCTACGTGCAATGAGCCCCATGCTGGCATCATGACAGAATATGCCAATTTTTTAATCGCTACAAGCAAACTTACCCAAGCCTATGACTACCTCACCCGCGCGATCGGTAGTGGAGATACGAAAAGCGAGCTCTCTTATGGCTCGCTAGTGCAAGCTATCGTCTCCCCGGTATTACAGGAGCGCATCGCGCAATATGGGAGATTGGAAATGCGAGCCATTGATTATGCCTATTATCTACTGATTCATCACTATGCAGCCTTTGAAAAATCGGGTATTACTCCCGATAAATTCAAAGAGGACTATTTGGAAGACTACGCTAAAAGCATCGAAGCCAGACCGGGTCAGCCAGGCAAAGAGAAACAGGATGAACTGGCCCATTGGCTCTTAGATAGCCCACGAAATGATGAGCTTACCAGCATGGCCCACTGCTGCATCAGCTAGCCTATCCATACGACGCGGCAAAGGCTCGATAGATAGACATGATAGTGGGGTAAGATAAATGCAAAAAACACCGCTTAGGCTATAAAATTTGACAAAATTCCCCCGCCTCTTTCGGAATAACTCAACAAGCAGGCCTACAGGCCCTCAACAACAGAGGGTTTTAGGCGGCCTTCGGCTTTTAAGCACACCAAGAAGACGTATTTTTTACTAAAATGATATTTCCTAGGATATGTGACTAACCTATGATGGCAATACAGCTCGGGATTCGCCTACGTTATAGCAAAGTGCTGAACGTAGGGCATTCAGGGCGTCTGTATCACTTGCTTTTTATATGGGAGATGCTTACATTGTGTAAAAGGTCGTATGCTGCTTTTCTTAACCATTAACCAATCCATACCATGACTACTCATATCTTGATTACCCATCAACCGGGATATCGTGTTTTAGTTACGTTGCTATCCCTCTTATGCGTATTGCAGGGGTGCCAGTCTCAGTCACCGCTCCATGTCACCGATAAGAACGCTAATGCAGCGGCCCATATCTCGCCAGGGACGCCACAGCATCGCAGCAGGAGTATTGAAGTGCTAAAAACCGACTTTCCGCTATCTGCCGCACAGCAGGCGGCACGTTGTGTTACTGAAAATCAAGCTGATAGCCGCCCCTTGGGCTCGAGAACCGCTATACGATCCTCCTACGGTCCCCTAATCGCTTCTACGGGGGAGCGCATTCGTTTGCAATACACAAGCGGCCAATGGCAAGCTGAGCTAGATAAGGACGTAGATCGGTATGCGTCTAAGCAGATAGGGCTTGTTGTTGCCGCTCCTAGCACCGATACAGCGCAAAAACACCTGGACCTCTAGAGCACGTATTCATGTTCTCAATACTGCCCAATCGTCGTGTGGTCCATGTGTCTACCTAGGAAAGCTAGGCTTACTGGGGGAGATGCCTGATGAGGAGGAAGATTCAGGGGCACCACCTGCTAAGCGAAAGCGTGGGGACGAAGATGACAGTAATCTGCCCGTTAAAAAGCAATTCCTAGACCCCGATGAGAAGCTTAAAGAGCTTAATGAGAAGGAAGTTCGGAAAGGTTCTGGGCGGGAGTGGGTACTAGGGCCATCTATACAGCTGCCAAGTAGCGAAGAGGAGGAAACATGCCCTTGGGACATACCTGAAGGCTACTCGTTTTTTACACACAGGTTAGTGGGGAATAATAAAGACGACGCAAAAATCGCGATCCGACATCATCGGGATAACTATAGCCGTGTGGATAAAAAGTCTTCTAAGAAGTATACCGAAAACAAGGGTGCGCTCGCTGCAGAGGGGCTAGGTAAGGCGATTCAACCTGGGGCAAAATATGATCAGAGCACGACTACTGGCCAGGAGAAGAACGAAGAGGCGAGCCGTAACAATGCGTCCCTAGAAATCGCAGTTACTAGGAAAGTAAAAGTAAGTAGTGGGCTATTTGGACGTAAAAAAGATTCTGATTCAGGTCTTTTAGAGGTACATGTATTACTCTGCATAGAGAAAAAAAGATAAAGTATAGGCGCTAAGCTGTTTACTTTCTCTCAATGCCGCTAGCATGGTCATAGATAACCAGTGGGGCTTCTTTTGACAGCAAAAGATGTTGTGGAGGCAATTTTAGAAGTAGCAATGTACCTATGGGCGTTGCTTTTAATGCATGTACGTAATGTGTTACACCCAATACCCAAGTTATGTTGCAACAGCGCTACTATTCAGCCTACTACTGCATGGTTGTCAGTCCCAGATGAAGCTGAATGGACTTGGGGAAGACGCGCCTTCTGCAGCTTCCCCCAAGCCAGGGGGGAAACAACAAGGATCTAGCGAGGCCCTGGTTCCGATTCTTGGCTCCTCAACTCCTAAAACTAGTGACGAACAAGGAGACGCCAAACCACCTGCTAAACGAAAGCGTGGGGATGAAGATGATACTAAGTTACCTGCTAAACGGCCGTTCCTGGACCTAGATGCGAAGCTTGTCGAGCTTAATGAGAAGGAAAATAAGAGCGGTCGTGGACGGGAGTGGGTACTGGGGCCATCTATCCAGTTGCCAAGTAGTGAGGGGGAGCATACCTGTACTTGGGACATACCTGAAGGCTATTCGTTTTTTACACATAAGTTAATAGGCAACAATACAGACGATGCAAAGGTCGTGATCGGGCATAATCGGGATAATTATAGCTGTGTGGATAAAAGTTCTTTTAAGAAATACAAAAGTAACGAGGGCCAGGTGAGCGTAGGCGGCCAGGAAGGCGTTCCATCAGAGGCGAAATTGGCTCACAACAGCACTGACGGTCAAGAGGAAGAAAAGGTAGCGAGCCGTAACAACGCATCACTAACAATCACCGTAAGCAGAAAGGCCAAAATAGGCGATGAGCTGCTATCTGGCCATAACCGCAAGTACGATTGTGATGCGGGTCTTTTGGAAATACAAATATTACTCTGCCTTGAGAAGACGTCCGGCTTGGGCAAGTCACCCACCATATATCTACAGGCAGCCCACAAGGCACTTAAAGAAAAGTATTCGAATCCGAGCTTTTCGCTAGTAAAATCACTCTTTCCAGGGGAGCCTCCCAAGTATGTAGATGCCCTGACGTGCACACTCCAGTTGATTGAGGTAAACGACAAGCAGAAAACGCCTGAAGATGCACAAGACGATGTAGCTACTCGCCATGATCGCATTCAGCAGGAAAAGGAAACTATCGTACCCGCAGAACTGTTTAAGCCAAGAAGAAAAAAGCCCAGCGAGGAGCCCCGTAGTATTCAGAAAGTACTGATCGTTGGGAATCCTGGCATGGGAAAGACAACGCTGAGTAAACAGCTGGCCTACCGGTGGGCCAAGGGAGATTTGTGGGACGATGAATTCAAGGCAGTATATGTATTGCCTGTCAGGAACTTGCTAAAGCATTCCTATGACAACGGAAGCTACCGTAAAGAAGCCACCCTCGCCACAGCCATTGTCAACAACTGCTTCACGCCTCCAACCGAAAAAATAGCCTATCAGGCTTTGCAGAAACAGATCGCTGAGCAGCTCGATAACCCTACCACTTTGGTGGTACTCGATGGCCTGGACGAGCGGGCTGGAGCCTGCGAAGCACTCATTGAGCAGGCCACAACAGGTAAGCACAAACTCCTGATACTCTCACGGTCTTATGGGATAGAACGAGAAAGTCAAATAGTCGATATCCAAATCGAACATATCGGCTTGAATGAGGTGCAGATGAGAGACTATATAAAGACAGAAGCATTATCCGGATTATCCTCAGCGCAGAGCGGGGAGCTCCTATCATTACTAAATCAGCACTACTCCATTGCTGAGATCGCCCAGGTGCCCGTCAACTTACAGATTCTGTGTTTTTTATGGAAAGACCAGGGTGTGCGAAGCAGTGTTCGCGAGGCAGTAGACCAGGGAAGTCTACCGGCATTGTATCGGGTGGTTACGCGGGATATCTGGAAGCGTTACGTAGCACGGACCCGAGCCTTACAATTGCCTATGGAGGTGCGTGAAGCCATGTTTGATACCCTGGGTAAGATTGCTTTCGAATCTCTCAAAGAAGGGGAATTATTGATCAGACAGGAACGGGTAGACGCACTAGTGGAGGCATCTTCCTTGCAGTACCCAGACGAGATGAATATGCAAGATGCAGGCTTCTTGCTTCTGCAGTGGCTGAAAG
>WTJV01000015.1 GCA_011524725.1 Amoebophilaceae bacterium
GTAGTGGGGGTAAGCCACGTGAGCGTTATCAATTGGGTTAAGAAGTATGGGAAAGCGCTCAAGAAGGCTACTGAGTCAGGAAAAGCCCTATCAGCTGCGGAGCTAGATGAGCTCTGTAGTTACGTAGGCAGTAAAAAAAGCTCTGGGTCTGGCTAGCTGTAGCTAGAGAAGGCAAGCAAGTATTAGGCTTTACGCTGGTGGATCGTAGTGCGGAAACAGGCGATCGCCTTTACAAAGCTTTAGCAGACTTTAAAATAAAGAGTTACTATACCGACTATTGGGCTGCCTATAAATATAGGATTATACAGTAATTGTAAGCTTCCCGTTACTATAAAGTCTGCTTATAACCGACTTAGAAGCCGTTTTCATGATTTTTAGTTAGATTCAGGAACTATAATATTCTCTTAAATATGTGCGACTATGAGTGATCCCAGCAGTTTAACGGATGTACAATGGACATTAATTGAAGGTTACTTTTCTCAAGGAAATTATGGGAATAGAGCCAAATACAGTAAACGCATAGTAGTGGATGCTGTTTTATATATTTCCAAAACAGGCTGTTAATGGCGCCAACTTCCTAAAGATTTTCCTCCTTGGCAGACTGTTTATAGCTTTTTCCGGCGGGCAAAGCAGTGCGGTATATGGGAAAAAATTTTGAAAGATTTGGTCCAAAGAAGCCGTATGAACATGGACAAAAATAGGCATCCTACTTACAGCATTATGGACAGTCAAAGTGTCAAAACAACGGGTGCGGCTGAGCAACGCGGCTATGATGGGGGGAAAAAATAAAAGGTCGTAAACGGCACATTGTTACGGATACTGCTGGGCATTTGCTTCATGTACAGGTACACGCAGCCAATATACATGACACAACAGTAGGGGGGTATATTTTGCAAGATGCCGTAGATAAATATTCTTCCCTCCAAGGCGTATCTCTGGATGCAGGTTATAGAAAAACGACAGAAAATTTTGTTACTAACGTGCTAAAAAAGCAGATTAGCATATCCTGCCGCGTTAAAAATGAGTGGGCTATTCTAGCTAAGCGCTGGGTGGTAGAGCGTACATTTGCTTGGTTTATCTCTTTTAGGAGGTTAGCTCAAGATTTTGAAATCTCTTTAACATCTGCCGAAGCTTTTATTATGATTGCACATGCTGCTATGCTCATTAAAAGATTAGAATGATTTCATGAAAACATGTTCTTAAACCGTAAGTTTTTGATAGTCATATCACTGAGAATATGGATGTACACTGCAATACTAGCAGTATCTACAGGGTGCTTGCATCCAATTGAATGGGACGAAGAGCCCGAAGACGAGGAGCCCGAAAAAGTAAGCACGTTTACACCTGAAGAGACCATAGAAATGAGTGTAATAGGAAAGTGTATGACTTTACTAGGCTTAGATCAAATAAAGAAATATGATAAGTCAGAAATAGAAAAAGCATTCCGGAAAAGATCGCTTAAAGTTCATCCTGATAGGAACAAATCTGAAAACGCGGCCAAAAATTATAGTTATACGAACAATGCGAAAGGAATATTGCTTAAGTATTGCGATTACCTGGATGGGAGTTGTTCATCCAAAAATTTGAAGGACTTTATTGCTAAGTCCCCTATCGATGAAGAAGAATAGAAATTTATACGTCTACATAGATTATACCCTAACCATACACCTTGACCCCTGACACTTTTGCGTCAGGTTAGACTCTGTTATTTAGTTGTCCCTTAAGAAAGGGGGAATTCGTCGAATATTAAGCGCTAAGAGCGCTGTTTTCGAATATATTTCAAAAATAGAGTAGTAAAAAACGCAAAAAAAGTATAATTTCCTTCCAAAACCTTGCAAAAAAAGACAGCTACTACGCTAGGAAGATCGCCCAATCAAACACAAATAGATTTGTTCAAAAGCTTACTAGGACATTTACTGGACCCACAACACCCCCTCTTTAAGCTAGCACAGGCAATCCCCTGGGGGAGGATAGAAAAAGAGTTTGCGTCTCTTTATGGATCGGTGGGGTTGCCTAGCCACCCTATCAGAAAAATGGCTGGCCTACTCATGCTCAAGCACACCTATAACCTGAGCGATGAGCGAGTAGTTGCCGTGTGGCAAGAAAATCCTTACTACCAGTTCTTCACCGGCTAAACTACCATACAGTGGGAACAACCCTGTGCTGCGAGTGACCTGGTACAACTTTAGACAGCGGATTGGAGAACAAGGCATAGAGAAGCTATTTGCCCTCTCTATTGCCCTGCATGGAGATAAGCTCAAGAAGGCCAAAGAGCTCATCGTAGACACCACCGTACAAGAGAAAAACGTCACCTTCCCCACCGATGCCAAGCTCTATAGAAAGGTCATTGAAAAGTGTAATCGTATCGCTAAAAGTTGTGGTGTGAGGCTGCGCCAAAGCTATCGGTTTGTCGTGCAACACTTGCACTACGCCCAACGTTATGGCCATCTGCCGAGACACGCTAAAAAGGCCAAGAAAGCCTTGAAAAAACTCCGCACCCTAGGTAGTGTCGTCACGATTTAGGAAAAGATCCTATATTTAGGAATCCATTAGTTTCTTTTGTTGTATCTACTAAAAAGAGTGCATATGAAAACCAAGAAGACTTATCACCGACATGACATCTCAGATAAAGTTTGAGCGAAACTAGAACCTTTACTTCCGGGGCGTAAAGGGTCCTGGGGAGGGGTAGCCTATGATAATCGCCGCTTTATCAATGCTATTTTTGGGATTATTAGAACTGGTGCCCCCTGGCGAGATTTACCTACTGATTATGGGGATTGGAAAAACACGCACCGTCGTTTTTCCCGTTGGAGAGACAAAGAAAATACTTTCTTACATCTAAAACGTTGGCGTGGGATAGCAACACGCTACGCTAAACGGGAAAGTTCTTTCCTGGCAGTAATTCAAATACGCTGTATTGCTCTGTGGGTTGGCATATCGTGACGACACTATCTAGCAAGACGTCAAGTGCGGGATCTCCAGCGGCAGTTAGCCAAGTCTGCAAAACAGGAGCTATATGCTCCCGTTTTGCAGACTATGGAGCGTATTGTTAGTCAACAAAGAGGGGATAAAAACAAGGTCTACAGCCTCCATACTCCAGAGACAAGCTGCATCGCGAAGGGGAAAGCGCATAAGAGTATGAGTTTTGTAGCAAAGTGTCGGTGGCGAGTTTGTCGGGCATCAACGTGGTAGTAGGGATCAGTAATTTTTCAGGCAACCCCCATGATAGCAAAACGTTGGCCCCTACGCTAGGGGATTAGGACGCCAGCTTGGCGCCGCTTCAGGCGCCAAGCGAGGCACTGTCTGAGCACACCTTCGGTGTGCGAGTTTGGCTCGTCTGCGCCTAAGAGCAAGCCAAGGTAGGCCGGTTCCCTCAGCGGTGACTCTTTTCGGTTCCTTTTTGTGTGGTAGACAAAAAGGAACGCCCGCCCGGCGAGGGCAAACCACGTATGCCTCGCTGAGTGTTAAATTTAGAAATGAGTTGTTAAGGCTCAACTATCTATTGGTGAGGCTTTTTATTTCGTGTCATACAGATAGTCTAGGTACTAGCACTGTGATTCTTGCATGATATGCAGCGCTCCCACTAGTGCAATAAGTAAGCTCAGACCTACCCACTCAAAAGCCAGTGCGTAAGGCCCTAGTAGCTGTAATCCCAGCCCAGCAACGACGTCTTCTTGTAGCAGATCAGCCACTTCTTTTTGCTGTAAGCTGTATCCCAAAGAACTTACCCATGGCCACAAGACGCCTCCTGCTAGTCCTATTGTGATCAGGGTCTTAAGCAGCCATCTAGGGTGTTGATTAGTGGTTTTGGTATATAGCGGTAGTAGGAGAGCGCTACAAAATATGATGACTACTACTCCACTTCCGTACACGATTACATAGGCAACAGCCACAAAGGAGGCTCCTTGTAGAAAATAGATGGCAGCCATGCCCAGAAGCGTACATAGCAATCCCAGGGCTGCGTAGAGCATGTGCGGAGTGAGCAATACAAGCAGTGCTGAAGCTGCTGTCAGTCCTGCTAAGAATGCGTAGAGCAGCACCATGGGTAGTTGAGTGGTTTGTGAAGATTTGCTTAGTGTACCATGATGGGCATGTCAAAAATGAAGTGTACGGAAATTAGAGAATGTATTCACTCAGATCTTTGCTTTGGGCCAAATTACTCAGCTGTGTCGTTACCAAATCTTTTGTAATCCAGATCTTTTCTTGGGGCTTTATCTTGTCTGGTACGTCAAATAAGAAGTTGTTGAGTAAGTGACTCATTACGGTATGAAGTCTTCTAGCGCCAATATTTTCTACTTCTGCATTGATCTGATAGGCGATGCTAGCTATTTCTTCTATAGCTGCATCCTCAAAAGTAATTTCTACTTCTTCTGCCGCGAACAGTGCTTCGTACTGTGCAGTTAGGGCATTCTTAGGCTCCTGTAAGATGCTGACGAAGTCTGCTTGGGTCAAATTGTCCAGTTTGACACGAATGGGAAATCTACCTTGTAGTTCGGGGATTAGGTCCGAAGGTTTAGATACATGAAAAGCCCCTGCAGCGATGAACAAGATGTGATCGGTATGTACTGTTCCGTGTTTGGTGTTGACGGCACTTCCTTCTACAATGGGTAACAGATCTCGTTGTACCCCTTCTCGACTTACATCAGGTCCTCCCCCTTGGCCAGTTCTGGCTGCTATCTTATCGATTTCGTCAATAAAAATGATGCCGGTGTTACGGGCCTTGTCCAGCGCTTCTTCTTTGACCACATCCATGTCGATGAGTTTGGCTGCTTCTTCTGCCAGGAGTAGCTTCTTGGCCTCCCCAATGGTCAACTTTTTTTTGCGTGTTTTCTTAGGAAGCATATTGTTGAGCATATCTTGCAGGTTAATCATGGATGTTTCATCCATCATGCCTCCTCCAATCATACCCACGCCCATGTTGCCGCCGGATTTGCTTACTTTCACTTCAATCTTCCTGTCGTCTAGTTCTCCGTTCCTAATTTTGGTCCTAAAGCGTTCTCGGGTCTGTTGGTTCAAGTGGCTAGACTCCTGTTCAGCAGGCATACTGGTAATATCTCTGCTTGTCTTGTCGGGCTGGGCAACGGGAGGTATCAGGGCGTCTAGGATTAAATCTTCTACGAGCTGGGCTGCTTTTTCTTTGACGGCTTCTTCTTTGGCTGCTTTGACCATGTTGACAGCTTGCTCCACCAAGTCTCTCACCATGCTTTCCACATCACGGCCTACGTAACCTACTTCTGTAAATTTAGAAGCCTCTACCTTGACAAAAGGAGCGCCTGCTAGCTTGACGAGCCGTCTAGCAATTTCTGTCTTACCTACGCCCGTGGCGCCAATCATCAGAATGTTGTTGGGGGTGATGTCTCCTTGCATATTAGAAGCGACATGCATCCGCCTCCACCGGTTCCTTAGGGCAATGGCTACGTTCCGCTTAGCAGCTTGCTGCCCGACAATGTACTTGTCTAGTGCTCCTACAATTTCTCTAGGGGTAAGGTATTCTTTTTTTGTTATCATACGTATGCTGGGTGTGTTAATACATGATTAGTAGTGCAGGTAAGTAGCCTGTTGTGATGTTATTTCCGTAGTTAGTTGCCAGGATCGTGCATTTTTAGCCTTACGAAGATAAAGTGCCTGTTCGATCACCTCTTCTACATGGTCTACATAGTGTATAGAAAGGTTTTTTATATAACGCGGATGGATCTCCTGAATATCTTTTTTGTTCTTGGTGCATAGGATGATCTCTTGGATGCCTACGCGCTTAGCAGCTAGGATCTTCTCCTTGATACCTCCAACCGGTAGTACTTTTCCCCGTAAGGTGATCTCCCCGGTCATGGCCAGCTTATCCTTCACTTTTCGTTGCGTATAGAGTGAGGCCAGTGCTGTGAACAAGGTAATCCCTGCAGAGGGGCCGTCTTTGGGAACAGCTCCTGCGGGAACGTGCACATGTAGATCATATTGGTCAAAGATGCGGTTGTCAATACTCAGGGTATTGGCATGTGCTTTGAGGTAAGAGAGGGCTGTCATAGCCGATTCTTTCATGACTTCGCCTAGTTGTCCCGACAGGGTCAATTTACCTTTACCTTTATTAAGGCTTGCCTCAATAAAGAGAATTTCGCCCCCCACAGATGTCCAAGCCAGCCCGATCGCTACCCCAGGCACCGTGTGGCGTTGATAAATCTCGTGATCGAATGGCGCGACTCCTAAGAATTGCAATAGATCGTCTTTTTTAATTTTTTTAGTGTAACCTCCTCCCGAAGCTACAGCCTTGGCCACTTTTCTGAGTACTCCCCCTAGTTTGCGCTCTAGTTCCCTGACGCCTGACTCTCGGGTATAATCTTCAATGAGCTTTGCTATGGCGTTGTCATAGAGCGCCACATCCCTAGCCTTGAGGCCATGTGCCTTACGTTGCTTAGGTAACAAGTGCTTCTTTGCAATTTCTACCTTTTCTTCTACTGTGTAGCCATTCAATTCAATGATTTCCATCCTATCTCTTAATGGTGCAGGGATGGTATCTAGCGTGTTGGCGGTAGCGATGAACAAGATTTTGGATAAGTCATAAGGAACTTCCAAGAAATTATCTACAAAAGCATCATTTTGCTTAGGATCCAGTACCTCTAGCAAGGCTGCAGCTGGATCCCCACGCATACCACTGATCTTGTCAATTTCGTCTAGCACGAAGACAGGATTGGAGGCCTGACTCTTTTTGATATACTGGATAATTTTACCAGGCATAGCACCAATGTAGGTCTTTCTATGGCCTCTAATTTCAGCTTCATCGTTTAAGCCACCCAGTGATATTCTCACATACTTTCGCCCCAATGCCTGGGCGATAGATTTGCACAAGGAAGTTTTGCCCACTCCTGGGGGGCCATACAAACACAATATAGGGCCTTTCATGTCTTGCTTGAGCTGTAGCACAGCGAGGTACTCTAATATTCGCTCCTTGACCTTATCCAGTCCGAAATGGTCCTTGTTTAAGGTTTTGGTTGCCTGCTTTAGGTTTAAATTATTTCTGGTGAATGTACCCCAGGGTAACGCTAATAGTAGCTCGGCATGATTAATCAGCGTAGGGTAATCTGGATTGTGCGCACTGAGTCGTTCCGCCTTGCTGAGTGCTTTGTTGAAGAAAGTGGCTACTTCTTCAGGCCATTTCTTTTTTTTGCCTTTCGTCCGTAACTCTTCCAGCTCCTCGACTTCACTATCGCCCAGTTCTTCCTGCAACACCTTAATCTGGTGCCTGATGTACTGATCGCGTTGATGTTGTTCAAGATCTGTGTGTACTTTGCTTTGAATTTCTCTTTTGAGCTGCGTAAATTCTAGGTCTTTAAGTAAATATTGCAGCAGCAAAGTGGCTCGCTTGCTGCTATCGTTGATCTCTAGCAACTGTTGTTTTTTGGCGATGTCTACATGGATGTTAGCAGACAAGAAGTAAGTAAGAAATTCGGGGTCGCTGACATTATTTAAGACTACTCGTACCTCGGGGGGCACTTCCGGACTCAGGCTTAAGATATTACTCGCCACTTCTCTCAGAGAATGCATGAGCGCTTTGCTTTCTTTTTTCTTGGCATTCAAAGCCCTACTTTTTAGACTACGTACTCGTGCCAGCAGATGGGGAATATCTGCCAGTATGGCTTCTATCTTAAAACGCTGCCTGCCTTGTAAGATGATGGTTGTGTTGCCATCAGGAAAGACGATTACCTTGAGCACCTTAGCCGTTGTGCCCACGCTAAAGATATCTTTAGCTCCAGGATCTTCTACATGGGGATTTCTTTGTACTACTACACCCACCAAGCTGTCTGCTTGGTGTACTTTTTTGGCAAGCTGGATGAGTTTCTGGTGCCGTAATGTCAGTGGAATGATCAAGCCCGGAAACAAGACTACGTGCCTGAGCGGTAGTAACGGCAGATTACCTGGCGTGGTTTGCTCTGCTCCTTTGTCATTTTCTTCGGTTACGACCAACTGTATCATCTCCTCAGCCTCGTCTTTGGCCAGGCTTGAAAAAAGAGAGCCGCTGAAAAAAGGAGGTTTTTTAAAGTTCATGCTTATCAAGAATTAGCATCTTACGATAGACCCATCTGTTGGGTTACTACTAGTGCAATTGGTGTGCCAAAGCTGAAGACGCTGTGTTGGAAAGCAATCCCACACACTTGTGTGGTTGGTCGGTTGATCCCTAAGTGGTCGAGCCTTAACAGCGTATTGTGCGTTTTTTCTAATTTTTGTCAAGGTGTAGTTTCCTACGAAAGACTTAGGAAGAACAAGAGCCCCAACATAAAATTCAAAAAATTACCTGCTCATTCCCGTGCTAGGAGCATCAGATTGAACCCCATGCCGGCTAATAGGGCATCATTGCTGTCTTCTACACTGCCCTTGAGGCGGATTTTTATCGATTCGTTAGATATATAGTCACTTGCATATTTCTCCACCCACTTTATATCGTTATCTTAGGCATGCACACGTAGCAAGTCGCCCCGCCCAAGGTGGCAGTGATAGAGATAGTTTAGTACCTCCAGGCTTTACAGCAGAGAAACCTAATAAGCAATAGGAAGCAAAATTAGTATCTCAGGACAGTTAATGCTGCGATTTTTTCTGAAGCTTCATGAGCTCTTGTTCACTGAGGCCTGTAGCCTGAGATACAGTCTTCATGTCCAGGTGCATTCTAGAGAGCATATTCTTGGCAATCTCCAGGCTCTTGGTATGCATACCCTGTTGCATGCCCTGTTGTATACCCTGTTGCATACCTTCTTGTTTTATGGCTTGAGCGATACTAATCATGATTTCTTCTTTTTCTTGTGGGTTACTACTTACTAAGTTAGCTAAATCTTCTAAACTGTACTTATTACGATCGATAAAATGCCCCAAATAAGACCCCACTAGATTACGTAGCTCCTTGGACAACGCATTAAAATAAACGCTGAATGTAGGATCTAATACAGCCTCTTGAAAAGCTTCATAAGGATCTGTATGGCTGGTACATCGAAATGCCTCAAAACAAAAACCAAGCTCTTTGTCTTGGCGGATGGTGTGCGTAGGGAGTGTAGGGATATTGATCAAAGTAAAAGGAGCCATGTCTAAGAATTGCTTACCGAGTATGGGGTTGGCATAGTAGTCTGCAAAAGCGGTTGAATAGTTCCAAGGCTTGTTTCCGTGGTAAAGGACAATATTGACGATGACGGGAAACTTTTCTTGATCTTGCTTTAGATGCTTTTCTATGGTGGCTATGTTGTACTTGAGTAATCTCAATGGCATCTGGTCATCTGGCGTGGCCTGATGCTCGCACATGGCAAACAAATAGCCGGACTGTCCTTCATTGAATTTGCATTGATAGAGTACATCATTGTATAGACTGACTCCCTGATCACTCAGATGCTTACTTTCAGCTAATGCAAGCGTCTTGAGGTTGATCAGGGACAGTACCTTTTCAGGCAGATGCCGACTAAAGAAAGCAGTGGCCCTCTTTTTTCGACTCATCACTTGGTAGAAAAAATCGTTGTGCGGAGTGGGGCTACTATGTGTCATGGTAATACTCAAAAAGAATTAGTTGCGTTTTAACAATAACAACTCATTGCGCGTTTTTTCTAATTTTCGTCGAGGCGTAATTCCTACAAAGATTTAGGAAGAACAAGAGCCCCAACATAAGATTCAAACACTTACGGTTATGTATTTTTTAACGTACGTTCCACCAAGGCGACATTGCGGGTGGACGAGTTGTAAAACGAGTACGCTAGCCCAGAGCCTAAAGCAGTTTATACACATCATTAAAGATAGCATAGCCGATCAAGACCATGAGAATAGCCATGCCCACCTTTTGTACGGTCTCTAAGAACTTATCTGAGAGTTTACGGCCTGTGACCATCTCATAGAGAATCCACACCGCGTGTCCTCCATCCAAGGCAGGGATGGGCAATAGATTGGTAAAAGCCAAGGCGAGGGATAAGAAGCCTGTAATGCTCCAAAACTGCATCCAGTCGAAGCTTGTGCCAAAAATCTGGGCAATGCCAATGGGGCCACTCAAGGACTTGGTGGGTGAAAGTTGCCCCGTCAGCATCTTGCCTAGGGCTACGATATTGGTCCTAATGACCTCCAAAGTCCTTAAGCTGCCTACGGCAATGGCCTGGTGTAGGTTGTAGTTACGTTTTTCGTAGGACAGGAGTATCTTGGGCTGAAATCCTAGTTTACCTGCTTCATCTACTGCGGCCACAGTGGTATGTGTTATGCCAGATCGTACGTAGCGGATAGGGACTTTCTTCCCCGCATTTTCTTCCAGGGTATTTTTGAGTTGGTGAAAGTAAGTGGTGGTTTTCCCAGCCACTTCGGTGATCTGGTCGCCAGGTTGTATGCCAGCGTTAGCAGCATCACTTTGTGGTTGTATTTTCTCTACTACAAAAGGCATTCTAGGCGCTATGAAGCCTTCTTTTGCTTCTGGGTTCGATAACCTTTCCATCAGGTCGGCCGGAATGTTGATTCGTACCTTTTGGCCTGCTCGTAGTACTGTGTAGTAGCTATTGGCTGTCAGCAGTGTATAAGGCTTCAACACATCAGCAAACTTTTCAAAATCGTGGCCATTGATATCGATAATTTGGTCGCCTTCCTGGAAGCCCAAGCCAATTCCTACCGCATTGGGTACAACACCATGTTTGTTAATCTCTTCTTTAGATAAGTAAGTATCCCCCAAGGCAAAGGCAATGACAGTGTAAATGACAATACCCGTAATTACGTTGAAGAAAATTCCTCCTAACATAACCACCAGTCGTTGCCAAGCAGGCTTAGCCCGAAACTCCCAAGGCTTTGGGGTACTCGACAAGTCGGCAGTATCCAGCGACTCGTCGACCATACCGGCAATCTTGACTGCTCCGCCTAGGGGTATAGCACCCAAAGCATACTCTGTTTCACCCCACTTGAATCGAAAGAGTTTGGGTGGAAAGCCGATGGAGTAGCTTTCTACCCGTATACCAAAAAGCTTGGCAAAGAGCAGGTGTCCTAGTTCATGGAGCCCCACAATGATAGATAGGCCCAATAAAAATTGCATGATCATAATTAATACTCCCATAGCTTTCTATTTATATGCTCTGCTTAAGACCGCAAGTTATTGCCTTACCACTATGCTAAGCAAATGCACCTGCTAGTTTTTCCTTTCGAGTGTTGAGCTATATGCGCTACTTGTCTGTTCGCGTTGCGTACACCACCTAATATAACCATGCCGCGTGCTACGTTAGAACCAGGTTCATACAGTTGATACCGTATAGCCTAGGAGTGCATCGGCGAGGTTACGGTTATTGGCTAGATGTACGACCTTATTTTGTCCACCTAGCTTGCCTTCTGCCCGCATGTATCTTTTAAAGGTTCCTTGGGTAAGTTGTGTGATATGGAGCGGCTGTAAGACTTTGCCTTCCACCAAGTCACTGTAATACGTATTTGACTGGCGTAACGTTTGTTCTAGGTCTTGTGCAAAAGACGTTAGGCTTTGCGGTGGATGGATAAACTCAATGAACCACTCATGATAAGAAGGCATACCTGGCTGGTTACTTACTTGGGGCGCTACCGTAAACTCTTCCAACACAGTCTCTGGGTGTTGAGCCAGGGCACGTTGCATAGCCTTTTCGACCTCTTCTGCAATGACATGTTCGCCGAATGCGGAGATGAAGTGCCTAATACGACCCGTCACAACAATTCTATAGGGATCCTTAGACACGAACTTGACCGTATCGCCTATAGAATAAGCCCAAAGCCCTGCATTGGTGCTCAGAATAAGGGCATATTCCACACCCAGCGACACTTCTCCGATAGACAGCCTCGCAGGGTTCTTCTGAAAATACTCACTAGCAGGGATGAATTCAAAAAATATCCCACTGTTCAACTGCAGCAGCAATCCCTCTTCTTGTTGTGAATCTTGGAAAGCGATAAATCCTTCTGAGGCAGGATATGTCTCGATGGTATCGATAGGCAAGCCTATCGTGTCGAAGAGCTTGGTGCGATACGGGGCGAAATTCACCCCTCCATGAATCAGCAAAGACAGCTTGGGGAAGCACTCCTGGATGGGGCGCCTAGTACGCTGTTGGAGCTTGTCTAGATACATTTGTATCCAAGGCGGGATACCTGCTATCAAGCCTAACTTAGTAGTTCGTGTTTCCTCAACAATAGCGTCTACCTTGGCCTCCCAGTCTTCTATGCAGTTGATACTATAGCTAGGCAAGTGGTTGTATCGCAAATAAGCGGGCACATGATGATTCACAATCCCTGAGAGCCTACCCGTAGGAATTCCCCCGACATCGTCTAGTTGTGGGCTTCCGGATAAGTAGAGCATTTTATTAGCCAGAAATGCTGTTTTTCCTGTTTCGTGGATGTAATTGAGCAAAGCGTCCCGAGCTCCGTGAAGATGATTGTGAATCGAGTCTCGGGTGATTGGGATGTACTTGCTTCCTGAGGTAGTACCAGAAGTCTTGGCTAAATAGAGCGGTTTACCCGGCCATAAGATATGGCTGTCCCCTCTTTTGACTTTGTTGATGTAAGCAGATAGCCCTTCATAGTCTCTAACAGGCACACAGGCCTTAAAGTCTGCATGGCTCCGAATCGCCTCGAATTGATGATCGCTCCCGAATACGGTAGGTTGCGCTTGCCGAATCAGCTGATTCAAAACGCGCCTTTGCGTGGTTATGGGGCTTTGACTCCACCGGCGTTGTTGGCGTACTACCCACGTAGCGACGGGTTTGCTTAGTAAGGATTGTAAAGACATATTGTCTTGTTTGATGCAACTAGACTATTTTGAAATGCAAGACAACGCACTTTTGTCCATCCTGTGATTACTTAAAGATGATTGCCTTTTCAGGTAGGCCTGCTTATGCCCCTTAAGATTCAGTGTAGCTGAGATTACTGGTTGAGGCAAATTCCTGTCTTTCAGAGCCGTACTGGCATACTTGCTTGCATGGTCTTGAATTATTCTTGCTTTGGGGTCTTGCCGACCCAATGTAAACGCCCATATACTAATAATTCTCCCCCAGCAGCACTGCCAGGGATACCCAGGTGCCCCCCAAGCAGTGTCTTAAACCTAGCTGCATAGAACAAAGTTATGCGAAGCGGTTGTTGCGGAATAATTTTTCTTCGAAAACCATCATCAACTCCCCACCAAAGCTTTCTACAAAAAAGCGACGGTGTACTCTTGTCATTACCCTGTAGACAGTGGTTAGGCTAAAAGCTCAAGGTGCCTTCCACCCACCTGTTTTTCCCATGTAGGTCTTGCTCAACCGACACTTCGTCGAAACCGGCATCGATAAATAAGCGGGCCACTGCTGCCCCCATAGCTTCGTTAATCTCTAGGTAGAGTTTCCCTGCTGGTGTAAGGTGCTGAGGAGCCAAAGCAATAATCTTTTTGTAAAAAAGTAACGAATTTTCGTCGGGTACGAAGAGCGCTCGGGCGGGCTCATGAGCCCATACGCGGCGGTGCATTTGTGTTTTCTCGGAGATGCGCACATAGGGCGGGTTGCCGACAATGATGTCCCAGCGCTGGTTAGGTAGCGACTCGTTCAATATATCGGCTTGTATCCAGTGTATGACTGCATCCAGCTGTTGGGCATTGACCTGGGCCATGCACAATGCCTCTGGCGCGACCTCTAAAGCATGTACCGTAGCTTTGTAGAGTTCTTTTTCCAGTGTAATGGCAATGCAACCACTGCCCGTGCCTATGTCTAGCACGCGTGCTCCTGCTTGTGGATTTTTAGCAATAATATATCGCACCAATTCTTCCGTTTCGGGCCTAGGAATCAGAACAGCAGGGCTTACTTGAAAGCACCTACCTAGAAAAAAGGCTTCACCCAAAACGTACTGAATAGGCTCTTGCTTTCTGAGGCGGTTTATCGCCACAGCCAATAGTTTCTCTTGGGTAGGAGGGGGTGTGATGGACTCGTCTAGCACAATTTGCACAGCACCTAGCTCGTAGTAGTGTTCTAGGAGCTGCTGCGTAATCGCTTGACACTCACGCTCATCTTGGATAGCGGGCAGGAGTGCTTGGTAAGTTTGTTGGTAAAGGAGCCTACTACGGATGGCATTTCCCATCTTGCATAGATTATTATGTGTTTGTAGTTCCTAGTAAATCGGTCATCTTAGATACTTCTACAAGCACCTTCCGGGCTCCTCTTGGCGGGCTGGTGTGTAGGACGACGATATTCAATATATATTATCTAGCTCAAACTAGCGAAATGGATGATATGTTACTGGTGGATTTTATCGCATTGGCCTATGCTTTAGGCAACAGCTGACTAGATAAATATATGCAAGGGAGACGCTCATTGAGAAGCTAAAAACAACCCACTACTTCTCTAATAGGCCTTTATAGACGCATTGGCTATATCGAGCTCTCGTATTGTTAAGTTAAAGGAGCCTAGGTGATTTATATTTTCCAGGCTCCTCCACAGGAATCAGAGGATGTCGTTTAACCAACAATCCCCAGTTTTAACATCATCGATGTACTGCTTCTTCATAGATCTTCTATTTTTTTAGGTATTTAACCAGCCCTAAGCTACTTAGATCTATGAGGGCCGTTATTTCGTGTGAGAGTGCGTAAAATACTGCATCCTGTGCTTCTTGTGGTATTAGTACCGTACTTTGCTTTACAAAATTAATAAAAGCATCTATGTTTTGATTGATTTTTGCACCTTTCAGCCTCCCCTCTAAGTCGTCCGAATTCTGAATCTTTAGTTTCTTCCTCTGCATGCTCGTTAATTTTTCAAATATGTCTTCTACGCTATTGGTCCAAACTTTATAAAAATCTATATGCTTCTCTATCTCCCGGATGCTAAGAGGTTGTTCTTGCAGGCCAAGTTCTTCTGTACCGCGCGGCTGCATAATGAAACTTAAGGACGCTCCGCAATTGCCTGAGGTCGGCGACACATAACGAAACAAACTCGTAGGGAGTATCTTATCCATTCTTTTTGCTAACTCTTTAACTACCTCCTTCGTTCCCGCGTAGTCCATACTGTCTTGGATGATACACGCTTGATATCTATTTTCTTTCATCTCTCCCTGGACCGATTTAACAATTTTATCCAAATTGTCATTCTCCAATTTCAATGTTTCGCGAGTTACTTCCCAGCTCTTGCCTTTGTAAGATGTTAATTTTACTTTTGGCATTTCTACTGCGTCGTAGCTCTTTATGTACGTAAAATACCCCTTAGCTCCTAATTCTTCTAGAAATCTAAACTTTGTTTCCAGCTTTTCTGCAAAGGCTGATCCGATAATAATGAATTTAATATTTTCCATAATGGTTTCATTAGTTTATTACTCTATTTCTTGGATTCTCGCAATCCTTCTCTTACAAGTGTAGGCAAACTATTTATTAAACGCAAGAGGATTGTGAGAAATTTGTGCCTTCAGCGTGCAAAATGTTAGCGCAGGAAAAACCCTAGCCGTTGTTTTACATGGGTTGAAGACCTATCGTACCACGCTACATCAGCCTAATAGGCTGAAAAAGGCTAAGCTTGTAAAAGCAATGTCTGTCTTTCTTAGATAGTACCGGCAAGACATGCCGACCCATAGAGCAATATATCGAGACCTTTGCATAGTTCACGCCTGATTTCCCTTTTTTCCTGAGGAGGTATTTTTTAGCTATGCGATCTGCTTGCTGTCCCTGTTTGGGGGCTCTAACTGCTCTTTTTAATCCATTTTCTCTGTTTTTATTACGATTTGGCCATGACTATCCCTGGAAGCCCGTATAAGTTGTAGGCAATCGCCTCTAATACATGCTGACCGTGCGTCTTAGCTAGGCCCATATAACGCGCTGACAGCCTACCGAACCAACGTTTAATACTCCCAAATACTCGCTCTATTTTGTACCGACTACGGCCTATAAGTCTGTTATAACGTTTCTCTCATACCGATAAGGGCTTATTCCGATATGCCTTACGTTGGATGCCACTGCGTAAGCCTCTTTGGCGCAGTAGATGTTCGTTTTGGGCCGAGTAATACCCCTTGTCTGCCAGAAGACGGCTACCAGAAGGTAGCTCTACCTGATCTAGACACGCCGCTATACACTGCCCATCATGGACATTAACGGGTGTGGTATAGACCGATAAGACTAGCCCCGTCTGCTCAGCGGCCAGGTAGTGTTGTTTATAGCCATACTGAAGCTTATTGCCTTTTTTTACCCATCTCGCTTCTGGGTCTACCCCTGGCTTGGTCTGTTGAGGGGTAGGGTGATCAAGCTTACCGGGCGGCAGGTCGGGCGCCTTGCCATGCGGCTGATGCGCCGTGGGGGTGATAGAGATGCATCGATGGTCCCTCCTCCTTTGCGTACTTCAATCCCGAGGCGTTCTAGTTGGCTATTGAGTTGCTTAAGCAGTCTATTCATAGCACGCTTCTCGGATAGCTCACTCCTAAAACGGCTCAGCGTACTATGGTCAGATACAGCATCCTCGACGCGTAAACCACAAAAAGCATTGGCAGAGAGCGTATCATTGACCATATCTTCAACGGCCATATCAGAGAGGTTATACCAGGTTTGTAGTAGCATCATCTTGAAAAGGATCAAGGGACTGTAGGCAGGTCTACCTGCTGCGTCCTGGACGGATCGCTTACATACTTTGTGAAGTTCTTTCTCAAAGCCAGTCCAGTCAATGAGCGTATCTATTTGCTGCAAAAATTTGCTTCTTCTAGCCACATCTACGCTGACAAAACTACCGGGAATACGTTCTTTAATCATGCTATAGGATTTTGAGGGGTGTACATCTTACTTATCAGTAAGATAGCTAAAAAACCCTACTTTTCAACACAACGTGCAAAGGTCTTTAGTTGTCTAGTCGGTGGCCTTTTCGCTATGATTTCTCTGTTTGCTACATTGGCCTGCTTAGCGTCAGGCGGGGATTCAGAAGCGCTGGTCACGATACAGGCCAGAATCAGGTGACTCTGGCGTGGTAAGTACTTGTATACCCTGCTTGGCCTGAGGTTTCTGTGCCGTTGGAGCTGCTTGTGCTATATCCTCTTCTCCAACATTCAGGCCAGGATGCTTACAACTGTTGAGTAGAGAAGCATATGAAAGCAATACCCCGATAGTATATATGAGTTTTTCTGTACCGCATGGTCGTAATTTTTATTCACTATTACTAATCAGGTTACAAATTTTTGTTGTTAATGTACATTAATACGCTGAATTAAGTGTTAGCTAGACTTACTGGGGGATAAAAGAAACCACGGGTTCAGTATTGCTTTTTTATAGAAAGTTTTGTGACGTACAACAAGTCAAAAGGAGAATGGCTAGAGTTCCCATTGGTCTTTGACACAACTATATGGCATAATGCCCGCTGACTATGTAATTACAAACCCTATAAATAAAAATGCTATGAAAATATTTTATCAATCTCTATATGCCTCAGTCAGTAAAAAGGCTGGTGTTGACTCTTTTGTCGGAATGCTGCAAGGGGGAACAAAAGCAAAAAAACCCTTTCATATTGCTAGTAAGAACCGGGTCAACCGGAACTTTAAGGGTAAAGAAAGAAGTGACCTATTTTATCCAGATTCGAAAAGTAGTGGTAAGAGGCATTTCTACGCCTTGAATATTAAGACCGGACGTAATAGTGAAAAATTTATGACAAAAGTCCTAGGTATTGAGTCCCCCAAAAAGGGTAATGAATTCACACACAAGCTTGTACAGAAGCTATTAAGTTATTCCTTACGGCCTTCCCCCCCCGATATAATATGTATGGGAGAGTGTCTGTTTCAAGATATTAAGAACAAGAAG
>WTJV01000047.1 GCA_011524725.1 Amoebophilaceae bacterium
AGTAGTCTGTAGTCGAGATGCCCACCATATCGGCACATCATTCACAGTGATGACGATTCCACTGCGTGACCTTCTTTTGTGAAGATCCCGAGCCCAGTCAGAGTCCGACCATGCCTCAAGGATGGCCTTTCCGTTCTTTCCATCAATCCTGATTCCCCATGACGAAGTGGCAATCAAATATTTCACAACTTGCTTCATCATTCTCCAGTGGTTTTGCTCAGGTGCTGATTGGTACTTTCCGAGCATAGAAACAGCTGAGGCAATATCAGGTCGTGTGCGAGTAGATAGGTACAGCATTGCACCCAATACTTCTGCGTATGGAACGTTTAACATTTCCATCTTAGATTGTTCGGAGCGTTCTTGTTTTGGATCGTATAGGACATGTCCACTGGGTAATGGCGATTTGGCAGGGTTAGCATTGCACATATTTGCAGTTTGTATGATCTTATGTGCTAATGCACTCTGTGATATGTGATATCCTGTAGTGGTATTCATCACCCGAACCCCAAGGAAAAACTCGCTGGCTCCAAGGTCTGTTATATTGAACCGTCTTGCAAGATCCTTCTTCACAACACTGAGTAGACTATCACTTCCAAACAGGGCCAGGTCATCAACATAAGCCAGTATGATAGCAAATCCGAACGATTCAGAACGAATAAAGATGCATTCATTGGCTTTAATAGGCCTGAAATGAATGGAACGCAGAACTGCAGTGAGCTCTTGATACCAAAGCTTCGGTGCCTGCCTTAGGCCATATAAAGACTTGTACAACTTAACAGTTGAGCCATTTGCACTTGTTATCCCAATAATAGATGGTAGCTTGAGCCAAATAGACAGTGTGTCCGGAAGTTTCGCATATAGAAAGGCGGATTGGATGTCTAAGTGACATCTAGACCATCCGAATGCAGCTGCCAGAGTGAGTAATAACCTGAACAGCTCAAAGCATGCAACAGGTGCGTATAGATCTGCATAATGTTCATTGTAGAGACGCTGAAGATTCCCCCTGGCCACAAGTCTGGCCTTGAAGCGCGAAGGTTTTCCCATCTCATCCCTCTTCAACTTCAGAATAATTCCAGATGGCGGTACATTTGCAGGTTGTTTCACTGGGTTGTCTAATGGCTCTGAATGCCATGTATTTGCCTTCTGCAATGAGTTGAATTCCTCTTCAATTGCTTTGATCCAATGTTCACGCTCTGGTGATGAGAGCGCTTCTTGCACTGTAGGTTCATCACATGTTGTGATCATTTGTGGCAATGCTGTCGCTGCTCTCATATTATACGTGTCAAATTCATTGGTTTCTTCTCCTGAGAGCTGTGCATCGTCCTCATTGGAAGGAAATAGATCTGTGATTGTCACAGTATTATCCTCACATTGATTTGATAGATCACTGTGACTGCCATCATCAGTATCATGACTTCTGGCATTGTGTATGGACTCAGGCTCTATGATTTCATCATCATCAGAAGCATCATTTTCGTTTGTATCAGTAGTATTTTCTGATGACGAGTCTTCTGTGTAGCTAGGTATATAGAATTCCTGTTCCACATCGGAGTCGCTCCCGTCAGGAACCAGACTGTTGTCTGTGTTCAGTAAACTAAGTCCAGGGAACTCCAACTCATTAAATTGAACATGTTTGGTTACATGGACTCCATTACCGCAGAGTATCTTGTATATACCGCCCTTGACGTGTCCAAGGTTGATGCCATGGATTGCACGAGATTCAAACTTGCCTAGGCGCTTCTTGTTAGGAGCAAAAAATGCCTTGCATCCAAATGGACGTATATGCTTGATGTGTGGATTAGTCACTCCAAATAGTCTTTCATAGGGTACTTGCTTAGTTGAGGCAGGTGTCATTCCATTTTTGCATTGACAGGCATGTTCAAGTGCTTCACTCCAGAAAGAGAGAGGAAGATTTGACTCAATAAGTACTGATCGTACAGCAGACAGCAAAGCACCTTGGCTTCTTTCCACAAGTCCATTAGAGGCAGGCGTGTACGGTGAAGCCGTGTGTATAATAACACCTTTCTCTTGCAGTTCTCTTTGGAAAGGAAAGAATTCTGATCCGCCATCAGTGTGTAATACACGCACATATGTCCCTGACTGTCTTTCAAATATAGCAACAGAGCGCAATAGTGCGCTAGATGTTTCCCCTTTCGTCTTGAGTGGTATAGTTTCAATAAACCTTGAATATTCATCCACTATTGTCAAGAAATAGCGATGTCCTGAGCGCGATGGAGGAATAATTGGACCAACAAGGTCAGCATGAAGTGCTCCTGGGGAACATTCCTTGGTAATGCTTCCGTCATATTTACGCCGGAACTTTCCTCCAGTGCATGGACTGCATTTAATAACATCTCCAGAGACTGGTGGTAGTTTTCCAGATTGTATCATACGCTTGATATCTTGTAGTGATCCAAAGTGGGCCAATCGTTTGTGCCACACTTGCTCATAGCTAGAATTGCCATTCTCATCGAAATTATAGTTTTCATTGCAGCTTGGGGGTTTCCAATCCGGGACAAATCGATTTGATCCATGTCGATGTCATCGACATCCACTTCGGTATCACTATTACTTGGGTTTGTACTGTCGGAAGAGATACTTTCACATGCAGTATCAGTAGTTTGGGTTGCTGTGTCACTCTCATTATCACTGTCACTTGCGTTACGAAAAGGCATGGGTGACTGTTTTCGCGTTTGTTGGCGTGTTACCACTGCCATGGCTGCTTTCACGTTATCATCTTCATTATTTTCAATCGCACTACATGATGCGCCAATCTCTTCTGTACCTATGAAGTACAAGCCGTTGTTGTCACGATGGGCAATACCAATAATTGAATTGCTGTTATCAACATCAATTAAAAACGCTTTCTTCGCTGTAAATAGCACGGAGATTCCTTTGGCAGTTAGTGCTGGTATAGAGAGGAGATCCATTGCCAGGCTTCTTGCTGCAAGAACGTTCGATAGTTCTATAGTTTCTGTACCTGTTGGTGTGCTCCATTGCACTGTACGAGATCCTGTGCGTTCTGCATTAATCTTTGAGTCATCTCCAAGGGATATCGGGATGTTGCATACAGAACTATTCTGTAAGACTTGAGATTCTTTCGTCATATGTGTTGTTGTGCCAGAGTCCAGCATCATACATGCATTTCCAACGACTGTAGTGCATGCTCTTGCCACTGCAACACGCACTTCCTTCTTCTTAGTATTTCTCTTATCTTTTGTAACCGTATTTTCAAATGCAATTGGAGCACTTGGTGTATCCTTCAGCGCTTTCTCCTTAAGAGTGCTACTTCCACTTAAATTGAGACGATTATTCGGATTATTCGGATTCAAGTAGCACTTTTTCGTTGAGTGCCCTCGGCGATCACAAATCTGGCACGCTGATTGAGTAATTGCATTTGCACGTTGCGGTTTTACCTTGTACTTGAGCGCACGCTGTTCTTCTATTAATCGTTGTGTTATATCCTCCCAATTGGCGCTTTCATCAGCCAGCGTTTTTATAGCGGCCGTGACTGGTGCCAACTCAGGAGCTTGCACAGATGCTACAAGGAGTGCGACAGCAAGCTCCTCTTGTAGTTTAGTATCCATTGACCTTAATTGTTCAATTAGTGCTGCCATCTTGTCAACGTGTGACCCCATGTCCTTTTGCACATCATGAAAGCGGAGCGATACAAGCTCAGTCATCTTCGATATACGTGAGGCGGTAGATCTAGAATCATAACGCTCATCAAGCTTCTTGAGCATTTGAAATGGCCTACCAACGACAGATCTGATAACACGTAGTGGTTTATCATTGAGAGCATGAATGATTATGTGACTGGCCTTCTTCTGAGAAGTATCAAAGGACTTCTTCTTCGGGCTGTCTTCTTCATATGGGTTTGAGTCATGTATCAGCGTTTCAGTGAGATCCTTTGCCTCACATGCTGCTTCGACTCTTATTTTCCACAGGCGGTAGTCACCGTTCTCATCAAAAGGTTTGATGCGTATTTTCTCTTCTTCAGCCATTGCAATTCTATTGTTTCTGGCACTGTTTCGAAGATTGATTGCACTGTTGGAGGGCCTTGTGGATGGAAGTATAATCTTGGATTATGAACGAATGTTGAGCACAATAGCGAATCGGTTCGGCTCTGGGCCCATAACCTGTCAAAGTCCGTCGAATTCAAGTTGCTAGTTGCAGCGGTGCCACTGTGCTGGTTCTTTTAATTGCAAGCGGTTGGTGCTAGAGAGTATTTATACTACTTGTAACAAGTGATTTTGGTTATAGAGAGAGAACAGATTGGCAGAGATATACTCGAAGGTTCGAATGAACTCGAGACTGTGATAGAGGGTTCAACATAAGAGTTACGATATCGATAGTCTCGTCATGTGTAGTGAAATTCGCTAAGGTACGAATTCCATTAATGGAACGTGAGTGTACTGTAATCACTCTGGTGCACCGTGACAAATTCCACATCCGACATAGTCATGGGTGCAAGATAGTAGGCGGTAGTCGTCGTCGCCAATGGAATGTGAGG
>WTJV01000011.1 GCA_011524725.1 Amoebophilaceae bacterium
CGGATCCATCGCAGTACATCAATGTCATTACCATCGAAGCTGTCTCTTATTCTCTGCACCGTTTGTCGTAAACGATAGTCGCGACCGTCATGCAATGTTGTCAATGTGTCGAATAAACCACGAGAGTCAATGTTAATGTGTGACTTGATCGAACTGTCATCCAGCAAAGCGCGAACACCTTGTCGTAGGTAGTAGGCACGGTCATCAGCTGCTGCGCAAGCAATTATTTCAGCGCCAAAAGATGAGTATGTAACTCTGTGTTGCTTTGATGACGACCATTCAATAGGATGCAGTAAAACACTATTTCGTTGCGGGATGGCAAGACCACAGAAAATACCAGTCTGACCATATGATTGCTTTGAGGAGATATTAAACGATGCATCGGAGAAGGAACAAAGGAATGGGTGCACTTTGTCATTGGACGCTGGGGCGACAAATGAGATGACGGGTGACAGCTTGGAGATCTCCTTTTGCATCGAATTTGCTTCGACTATGGCAGCCACGTTCAGTCTTCCTGACTTCTGTAACATATGACTTGTTACAAATGACGCACATGGAAGCGCACCTTTGCCCAAAAAATTGAGCAATCCTGCAAGACGTAGGTACTGTGTGTGCTCTTCAGGCGTGGCGGGGGAATTGCGGTTTTTCCTTCTGGATGGGGTAAGCGGGATTGGTGTAATGCGGCCACAGTACTCATGCATAGATAGCTTAATGCTACCGGTAGATGCTTGCTCGATTTCTGTGCCGTTATACTTGATGTTGTCATCGATGACAACGCAACCAATCTCAAACTGTTGCTTTGCACTCTGGACGAAACTTGAGATGTCTGACACACTGCCAGCTACTAGGAAGTCATCAATGACTTTAGTCAGCATGACTGTAATATGGCCGTTCTTGTCACGCTTAGTAAATATCTGTGACAGGCCAGGGACTCTTTCAAACATCATCTGCTCAAGTAGCCATGATTCTGCCACCAGTTGCCACTGGCGGCCAGCCTCTACAATTCCGTATGGAAGCTTCAGAAGCTTCCATAATATACCCCTTTTTGGGTATGCATCCGACGCGGAATTCCATTCTCGAGGCGGCCTGACGTATATCTCGCGCTTAATAGGCCCACTTTGTAAGTAAGCTTTCTTGACGTCAATTTTTCCTAGCCGGAAGCCTCGCAGTGCGGCTGTAGAAAGCAGCAGCCTAATTATAACAAACTGCGCAGCGGCAGAGTCTTTTCGGACTGCATCACGGTCCTTGTCCTCATTTCCATGCGCAACAATACGCGCCTTTAGCTTCAGTTTTGCTTGCTCATCAGACTTAATCTTGTACACCGTGTGTGATCTGATGACGTTGGCATTCAATGCCACTTCAGACTCAGGCATTTCACTATAGACTCCCTTCCAGTTTTCCAGCTCTGCATTAAAAGCATTCTGTACTGCCCACTCAGGTGCAAAGCTGAGTTTGCTGACAGTAACCTGTGCATTGCCAATGACAGATTTGATCTTTTCAAGAACTTGCTGCTCATTGGTCTCCAGAAGCGTGCCCGGACGAGGAGGGGTTGTGGCGATGTACTGACCGACATCTCGCGATGCATCGCCTATACTTCGACGATGTGTAAGCATGGAAGGTATATTTTTCTGGACAGGAGTAGGATGATCTGCAGACATTGCATTTGACTTGTCGAAGCTTGCAACAGAGTCCATCTCACCCCCCTCATCCTCCGATCTGTCCGTGTTCGTGACGTCAATATGCACCAATGACTTGTTTATATCCTGTGATGGTGCGATGCGAACGTCCTCATACGCAACGGCTATGTTTGGTCCACGGTCATTACGTCGGGCTAGCACAATATGTGGCTGTGCTTCAAAAACTGTCAGAGGTTCCCAGTCACCTTTCTGGAGGAGCGCGTATATCTTTGTACCCTTCGGTAATATATGGGGTGACAGGACTTTGGGTGATTTTGACGACAGTAGACGGTGTAGTGCACGTTGTGCGACTCTCTCCTCGTGAGCGCGTATTAATTCAGGTGACACCAACGCACCACGCAAGCCACAAATTCCAGGAGTATATCCTCTTGCTTGTTCAAATGAGCTGGCCAGCTTGGAACCACTGAACAAATTGCTTAGAAAGCTCGCTCTGGCAATCACAGATGACACTGTGAGTTCGTCACAGTCTTGCGCAATACGATCTAGTATGACACGTAGCACAGCGTTTTTTCTTTCAACAGAGCCAACCTTGTTGTGTCTACGGGCGGGGCGCGCTTCAAATAATATGTCATGAGCCTTTAGAAGGCGTTTGAACGGCCCTTTGTTGAACTCTTGATCACCGCTAATGGTGCCAGGTGCACCATGACGGGATAGCCAGGTGCGATCAAGTGATACAGCAGCGTCATCCAGATCCCGTGACGGTAAAGCTTCTATCTCTGAATATCCAGTGCCGCGATCCCGCATGTGCAACAGCGTACGACGTATACCACGAATCGTTGGGAAAAAGAAATCGACCTGCACTGATTGGTTAAACGTCGAGGCTATATGGCTCAATGACACTTTCCTTGACGTTTTCGGTCGGCCGGTACGGCAACATACATGACATGCGGAGTACACATTGTCAATGCATTTCTGTAAACGTCTGTCTAATATATTTGCCATCTTGCATATTCGCTTCATGTCATCACTTGTCGCATGTGAGTAGTTATGTAACCGCTGTGCAAACTTCATCGGACCATGCTTATTGAGATAGCTGATATGACTAGACATGTAAGAACGCATGTCAGATGACAACTCGAGCTCAAAATCCTGTGGTGGCGGTACAACTGACAGGCGTCGGCGATTCCCACCCTGGCTGCAGTATGTATGGTAGGTCAGACGCGTGCCATCTGGTTGGAATAAATGCAGACGGTCAGACATGTTATCAGTCATCGAACATTTCAGCACGTCATCCCCGATCAATAACGGCTCAGTACCAGCAACTAAGTGGAAATGCATGTACCCTGTAATTCCGCCTATGTCTCTAACAGGCAGACTCCATAAACAACATACTGGTTTTGCGTCGAGCATATTCGGCCCCCAACCATGCATGAATTGTTGTTCAGGAGGCTTCAGTATCAACCGAAGTCCAATAGCATTGCACAATGCAGCTGCACTTTCTGTGCCACCGATGCTGTTCGGTGCTCCGCTGTCTAACAGTGGGTTAGGGTCAGATCGGAGCTCATCTGACCCTACTTCTGAAAATGTAGGCTGTCTTCATTTTCCACAGGCTTCTCAATGGCCTCATCAGCCTCTCCGTCTTTAGGAGAGACACTGCTTATTTTACGACGCTTTGTCATGGGGCATTCTGCGTCACCCTTCCAATGTCCTTTACGCTTACAGCGATGACATCGACTGTTCATCTTTCTTTCTGTCAGTTTCGTCGACTGACGTCGCGGTTGCACAGTTAGTGCTCCAATAGAGTATTCTCTTTGATTTTGAATAGCCATCATTGTCGCCTTTTGAACGGCGACATGAAAATCATCTCTACTGGTCCTCTTCGAAGTGCTGTTGTGGTTTTTCTGCTGCGATGAATCGGAATCCAAGGACTGCAGTGCGTTAAATACATCATCAACGTATATATCATGGCCAGAGTCCCCTTCACGAGTGACACATTGCAACAAATGCGTCATGTTTGTCGCAATGTCAATTAATCTAGACAGATCTGCTTCAGACAACGTCCTACGTTGTTCACTCTGTCCATTATTGCCTGGAACTTCTATGCCGTCTGCTTTGCCGTATATGTCACTTGCGTCTCGTACGTAATTCTTGAGATTCTCTGTATCATGCACAGATAGCTTCACTGCCTTAGCTATCTGTGAAGCTCTTTTCTGTTGCACTTGAGTGACAAGTAGTAACTTCACTGCGTTCTGAGTGTCATGTGGCAGACGAGAATTCTGCAACATTATCATTGCCATGAGCTGTGACTCTGTCTCAGTGACACTGATACCAGTAAGTGACATATACTGTGAAACAAGCCCCCGAAAACGAGTGGCAAATTCGGAAGGCTGTTCTGAGTTGGATCTTATACACATATGTACATTCTTGTAAGCATTCAGGGCTCGATCGATAATCTCCAGTGATGTATCAGCGCCAATTAGCGATACAATCTTCAGCACTGCTTCTTCCTGTTGGTGCGGCTCAACATCAAATGAAATTGACTTGTTGATTTTAGCATGATCGATTACACTCTGATAACTTGCGTCCAAGGCATTGTACAGCTCGTAACACAGCGTTGCCTGGGTTGCAAGTGACTTTTTCTCACCAACAGATGCTCGCCTGGTGATATAGGCCATCCAAGAGTTGACATCTCTTCGCCATTTCTGGCGATCTTGACCGGGACGAAGAGGGGGTGGATCCTGTAGTGAAGTGGGCTTTGCGTTCACTTCCTCAAGCGCTTTCTTCGGGGCCATGCCTCCTGGGCCCATAACTGTGGAATAAAATGGCTTTGTCGACATGGACACCCAAGGAATAGAGGGAAATACT
>WTJV01000053.1:0-43902 GCA_011524725.1 Amoebophilaceae bacterium
CTACTTTTTTCATTTTCTGCAAGGTTTTGAAGGGAAATCACACTTTTCTTGTGTTCTTTGCTAGTCTTTTTGGATAAAATTCGGGTAAAAATATTAATGCACACGTTATCATTGAGTAAATTTCCTTTTCTTAAGGGACAACTAACCACACGTGTAGGTGGGTTTGTATTGAATCACAGTTTCATGATCCTGGGCCTTGTGGTCACTGCTACCGCTACGGTTATTGCGGGGGGAGTAATTAAGTTTATTTTTTAAACTTCGTTGGAGAAGTTGTAAACCTCAATATGTTTTTTTCTCCTAATCTAAAACGGGCGTCAGTCTATTTTTGCGTCGTTCGACAATGCTAATTCTGTTACTCTATTCACTTTTGAATTGGCACGTATATAATGTATTACTTCTTTTATATCTCTACTCCCTTTTTCTGTTCTTCTAGATCTAGCCAAATTAAGTAGTTCTCCACTATTCAATCCTTCCAAGAGGGAGCTAACAGCTGTAGCAGAAAGATTTTTATAAGTTTCCTCCTCGGAGAGAAGCTCATAGCTACTCTTCTTATTAAGAAGTTCTTCGATGTCGTAAGTGGGACTAGCACTTTTGTAGCTGCTGTCACCGTCTTGAAGCGGTCTTAAAAGAGGAATTATCTTCTTGTTCTTCTGTGGTCGGAGCAACATTCAGAGGACAAGTCACTTCGTTTGAGGGACTTTTAGTCCCTGAAGCATAATCTGTAAGAGTGATTGAGGGTATGCATTCCTCTTCTTTAATTTGAAATCTTTCCACTAGCCTAGCTGCCATTTCCTTATTTTTCTCTTCAATTGTACATTCTACTAGCCTAGCTTCTATCTTCTTGTTTTGTTCTTCGACCGTATCCTCTTCATTACTAGCTGTTTGTATGGCCATACTCTGTGAAACGTCCAGACACTCCACTTTCCTTCCTACCTGTTCTTCATTAGTAGTGCTGTCATTCTTTTGACCTGGGATAGCTCGGTAGACATGGCTTGCTACAACTTCTTCGCGATCTGACTTAATACTTTCCTGAGGGATAGTCGCCACATCATCTGAAAAATCTTTAGTCACTGCGGTATGGTCTGTAGAAGCGACTGAAGGAACAGGCTCTTCTCCTTCATTTTTTTCAGCAGTGCCCCTTTTTCGACCACGCGCTTCGGCCACTTTCATCTCTTCTAAAGCCTCGGCTGGGTCCATCTCTTCCTCTTCTAGAATATGGTGTACTCGAGAAACTTCCCTCATTAGGTACTTACTTTTTATCCTTCCTGCTATTGCCTTGTTTTCGTCTTCTATGCTGACATTGTCTCTTCTCGCTTTTGCATTAATGCCATTTGTGCCGGCCGAACACTTTATCCTTCTTTCAGTACTTCTATCTTCTACTCCTATGACCACCATAACTTTCGGTAGTAGTTCGCGATTACTCTTCGAGCTTATGGGAGTACCCCCGCTGATACCAGTGAGAATACTACCCGCATCTCCAAGGGTGAGGTTCACTACGCCGTGGGTAATTATTTGCTCACCACTTATTTGCCCCGAGGGCGGCGTGCTGTCGAAAGGTCCTTCCTCCTTCCTACTACGAGCCTCTCTCGTCTTCATAGATTCGCCTACCCCTGGTTCAGAACCTGCGTGGAGCCCAAGATCGCCGGGAGTACCACTCTCTTGATTATTAACCTTGGGTTCATGATTGCAATCCTTACTACGTTCTCCACAACTGAACGATAAGCATACCAGCAGCATGAAGTATATAGGTCCTGAACAGTGAGAAGTTTTGTACATAGTATAAAAACGATTAAATGTGTCTCCAGTCACTAAAGGTGGATCTTACATAGCCAACACAAAAATCCATAAGTAGTGAAACAGCAACCATTACAACTATTTACCCGCGCCCGCGCCTTGCGCGCCTGGCTTGACACTCTTTAAGTCTGTCTTGACGCTCTGTATTTCCGTATTCATTGTATTTACTTCGTTACCTAAAACCTCGGTTGCCTTTAATAGTACATTTAGCTGACTGTTTGTAGTATCTAAACCTTTCCTTTGGTCAGTTACAGTATTTTCTAGTGTTTTCAATCGCTTATCAAGTCTTTGTACTAATTCTGGCTGATTCTCAGTAGGTTGCCCTGTAGTTTGTGTAGTAACGTTACTACTACCCCCATTCCTGAACCTTGCTATCTCCAGATCTCTCTGTCTCAATAGCTGCTCACTGATACTTTCTTGGTGCGAGCTCTTCATTTTTTGTCGACTACGGTATACCCAGATTCCTACCACTGTTCCCAGCGCCATACCGCCTAACCCGCAGCTTACCCCCACATACACATCTCTTTGGCTAAGTGGGCGATCGGGACCGCTGAAACGAGGCCGCTCGTTTTTATAATGCAATAAATCAGCTGTGCAGGTAGTTAATGCAGCTTCATAATGAGTTAGGTTAGCCTCCGTTTCATATGACGCTACTTCTAGCTGTTGTAGGCGACTGGTACAATCCTGCAACTCCGTCTGTTCTCTTCGGTGTTCTCCCCATAACGTTCGGTATGCCGGGGTACACTTTGTGTTTATCATACCCGGGAATGGGCCACATTTGGGTTCATCTTGTTCTGTGGCGGTTAACTTTGGAGAAGCACCGCAACTGCAAAGCAAAAATATGCCCCATATGGTTAAAAAATATGTAGTTACTTTTTTGTTCATCTCTTTGTGATATTTTGGCGCTCTGTGCGCTTGCAGTTACACTTAAACTGTTAGACCTGGTTATTGTCAGCTCCATTAAAGTTCACATCTCGTCTGTAAAGGTGTTACAAAGAAATATAAATTCCAAATCCCAAGTACATTTATTTGTTCTTTCGAGCTAGCACACTCACACACGCTATCGCGCCATGTCATAAGCGTCACCATGCTGCTAGTATAGAAGCCCCGCCTTTTACTTTTTCTCCTATATCGACCTTGACCTTGACGTTGGGCGGTAGAAAGACGTCTACTCTAGAACCAAACTTGATAAAACCAAACTCATCACCTTGTTGTACTGTGTCATCCTCGCTAAGATAAAATTTAATTCTTCGAGCCAAAAACCCTGCGATCTGACGAAATAGAATGGATGCCCCCTGTTCATGTTCGACAACGATGGTAGTCCGTTCATTTTTGGTACTAGATTTAGGGTACCAGGCCACCCAGTGCTTGCCGGGGTGATACTTCAAAAACTTAACACTGCCCGAGATAGGATTTCTATTGACGTGTATGTTGAAAGGAGACATGAATACGCTTATTTGTATGCGATTGTCTTTGAAATATTCCTCTTCGTATACTTCCTGAATAGCCACAATTCTACCGTCTGCGGGTGCTAGCACACTTCCTGTTTGCAGGGAGATAGCCCTACGTGGGTCACGAAAAAAATAAATGAGCCATGCATAAAACAGGGTGCTTATCCCCGTAAATAGGGCATAACTCCGATGACTTATTAAAGCGCGCTTCATGAGCGTGTAGTGAACGCTCAATAGCAAAATAGACGCAATGAATACGATACTTTTTCCTTCTTTGTGAATACGCATCCTGGAGTTCTTACTATTTGAATGATTATTGGCTGAGGCCGATTCTCGCGTGTCGATATGACCAGTATCTTACTTTTCTAGCGAAGAAATTACGATTTTCATCTATTTAACGGGTAGATGTGGCCAACAAGCAGGTTGCCTACTATGATAACTTGATCAAGGTTGTAATGCAAGGTAAGGCTAGTAAAAAACTATCAAACCGATCTAATAAGCCCCCGTGTCCTGGGATCATATGTCCTGAATCCTTGACATTGAGGCTTCTTTTGAGCATAGATTCTACGAGGTCACCGTAAGTGCCTACGATCACAATAATGCTACTGATACCTAGCCATGTATTGAGGCTGATGCTACTAAAGTAGCTCCCTACACTATAGCCCACCATCAATGCTAAAACAGCCCCTCCTGCAACCCCTTCCCAGGATTTGTGAGGCGATATACGCTTGAAGAGCTTGTGCCTTCCTATACTCGAACCCACTAGATAAGCTCCTGTGTCATTAGCCCATAGAATAAGTAAAATGCCTATAACAACCTCAGGGCTATAAGCACCATGGGCAAATGTGGCGATATGTAGCAATGCAAAGGGACCACCCACATACACAATGCCCAGCAGTGTATAGGCGATATTTGTGAAGGGGGTAGTACTTTGCGTATAGAGTGCCGCCAGACAAATAAGCGCCACCACAAGACACAATATATAAAGATAGTTAACCGGTATGTTTCCACGAGCATGTAGGAAAGTGAGTATATAAATGATCACCCCCCCGGCAATTCCTCCCCATTTATTGGGATATATGCCCCCAAGGCTTACCAGTTGATAAAATTCTAGCATTGCCAGCATAGTCACCAGTAAAAAAAGAACAAAGTAACTCCAGGCACTCCATTGTATAGCAGCCAGGACAACAGGTATAGAGACTAGAGCAGAAAGGCTTCTTTTTTTAAATTGGCTATTTTGTAAAGACATTGCTTCTGTATGGTGTAATATCTGTAGTATTAGCTGTTTAGGTGCTACAGTAATGACCAGTAGCGATTCAGTTATGGTATTTACAATCACGCTACCACAGTTACATCTCTGAGTAGCCTATTTTGGGGTTAATATTACCATGATGATCACAAAGCTAATAAAAAGCCTTCAGTCGATAAGTAACGCTGTGCGTGCTCGGATTAACTAGTCGATAGACATGTTACGTGATTTGCTTAACTTATTCTTTCCGCATTACTGTTTAGCTTGTTCTAAGGTACTTGCTGCAGGTGAAACTTGGCTTTGTACAGGCTGTCTCTATGATCTACCGCAAACAAATTACCATCAAGAGCCGGATAACTTAGTCGCCCAAAGACTCTCAGGAAGACTTCCTGTACAATACGCTATGGCCTTGTACAAGTTCCAGAAGTTGGGTAAAGTGCAGCGCCTTCTACATCATTTAAAGTACAAAGACAAACCCGAAATTGGCAAAGTGCTAGGCCATCGATACGGAATACTCATGAAGGAGGCCAATTTGAATGCTACTTTTGACCTCATTGTTCCCGTACCTTTGCACAGCCATCGACTGTGGCAGCGAGGCTATAACCAAAGTGATTTCTTTGCACAGGGGCTTTCAGAGTCACTTCACATACCTTGGAGCAACCAACACCTTAAGCGTATTAGCGGGGCGCGTACGCAGACAAATGAAAGCAAGCTAGGGCGCTTCCAGCGTGTAGAAAATGCTTTTTGTGTAACTGATGTTTCCTCTATACTCGATCAACACCTACTTCTGGTAGATGATATTATCACCACGGGAGCCACGTTAGAGGCCTGTGGCAGGGCGTTGTTAGCGGCTGGGATCCAGAAACTCAGTGTGGCGACCATAGCAATGGCAGAATAAGGCCTTACTTTTTTTCTTGGATGAAAAAAGTAGGGGCTGCCGTAGATTAGGTGCTAATCTACGGCAGCCCCTGGTACGTGCTTGCTGTTGGTGGCTACCGGAGCTGTGTTTGCTGCTTTCGTATTGAGGAAGGTGTCAGGTCGATTGATAAGAGAGATAGGCCTGATGATCGCTTGAGGCATCCATCTTCTGATCGCGTCATAGGCAGGATATGCCTCCAACTTATCCAAGAACTTACCAAGACTTACTATGTAATTAGGTAAATGGTAGATTACCTCAGGCGTTATAGCAGGGTAACACGTGTATAGTTTATGTTTTATCTTGAACGCCTTCTCTCTGCTTCTTCCTGCATATACTTGAATGGTATAGCCTTGAACATATTGTGTTTGTTCATTGACTGCTTTTTTTCGTGTTAGCAAGTAGTCTAACTGGTCATTAATGGCGTGTTTAGGGGTTATGTGGCCAGGCTTTTTTCTATAAATTTTTCGATGAAGCTTTTTGCTTGTTGCCTTGGTGGTTTTCCATGACTTCCTATGTACAGCAAGATTTTCGCTGTAGGCGTTGTGTATATTCTTTTTGCACCACGTGCCTGACGTGCTTGTTGCAGCTAGTAACAACAGTGCTACGCTCGCAAGATGTTTTGTTGGATAGTCCACGGTGCTCTCGGGTGGGTTATTCTAAAAAGATTAACATGAGAAGCTATATAGCGTTTATACACTTTCTACCACTATGCACTTTTGGCTGGCTACATCGTCTTCTACTGTTTTGAACTTCACATTTTCTTTGACTTGGCCATTGGCATAACGTACCGTTACCCGCTGGTTGCGCTGTGCTACTTTCTGTGCTTTCAGTGGCTGCGCGGCCGTAGGATTACTCGAGTCTGGCTCGCTCGCGTAGAGTGCAGATGCGACATTCTGTTTGCTCTCTTGTAGTTGCGTGTGGTCGGTGGTAGGTTGCGCGCGCTGCGCCATATCAGGAGTTAGTAGTTGCAAGTCTGCGTTATTAAGAAAAGTAATTGTAGCATGATTCACCTTTTGAATGAACTGTTGGAATAATTTGTAGCTCTCAAATTTATAAATCAACAAGGGATCTTGACGTTCATAAACGGCGTTTTGTGCAGACTGCTTCAGGTCATCCATGGCTCTAAGATGTTCCTTCCAGTAATGATCTATAAAATACAAGGTGGTTACTTTTTCCATACTATTGACAAGTGCTTCTCCCTCAGATGCGACACATGTGGGAAGCGATGCTGTTGCATGCAGTACCGTTGTTCCGTCAGAGAAGGGCAAGGAGAAACGCGTTAGATCTTCTCCTTGCGTTTGGTTTATGGTGTCTATAAGCGGCCAAGATTTGGCTTTTATATGTGCTCTTCTATCATTGTATAGCTTTAAGGTTGCTTGATAAGTACCCTCGATTCGTTGCATTAGGTCTGCCTGATTCCCCAATAGTTCGGGCTTCATTTGTTGGCCGAATATTTTGAACATGTCCAGGTGGAGCGCTTCACGGTCCGGGGCACTGTTGTGACGGGTGAGTAGCTCTTCTACGGTATCATACATCATGCTCATGGTATCTAGGTGCAGGCGCTGCCCTACCAGGGCATGCTTTCTCCTTTTGTAGATGACTTCTCGTTGTGCGTTCATCACATCATCATACTCTAGAAGGCGCTTTCGAATGGCAAAATTGCTTTGCTCTACTTTCTTTTGTGCTCTTTCTATAGAGCGGGTAATCATGCTGTGCTGTATCACTTCTCCTTCCTCTAGGCCCATCCTGTCCATGATCCGTGCAATTCTCTCAGAGCCAAACAGCCGCATGAGGTTGTCCTCTAGCGATACAAAAAATTGAGAAGAGCCTACATCGCCTTGCCTACCCGCTCGGCCGCGCAACTGCCGATCGACCCTCCTGGACTCATGCCGCTCTGTGCCAATGATGGCCAATCCTCCTGCTGCTTTAGCCTCTGGCGTAAGTTTAATGTCTGTACCTCTACCTGCCATATTGGTGGCAATAGTGACGGTGCCTGCCTTACCTGCTTCCGCCACAATCTCCGCTTCTCTTTGGTGGTGCTTAGCATTCAGCACTTGGTGTTTGATCTTTCTTGTGGCGAGCAATCTACTCATTAGCTCAGAAATCTCTACCGAGGTAGTACCTACCAAAACAGGTCTTTGTTGCTGTATGAGCGTGGTAATTTCTTCGATAATAGCCTGAAATTTCTCTCGAGCAGTCTTGTATACTTTGTCGTCTTTGTCTGCTCTGGTGACAGGCCTATTGGTAGGGGTGACGATAACGTCTAACTTATAAATCTCCCAGAATTCGCCAGCTTCCGTGGCTGCTGTACCTGTCATACCTGCCAGCTTATGGTACATGCGGAAATAGTTTTGCAGGGTAACGGTAGCGTAGGTTTGCGAAGACTTTTCTACTTTCACTTGCTCTTTGGCTTCAATGGCTTGGTGTAAGCCATCTGAGTACCTTCTTCCTTCTAATACCCTTCCTGTTTGTTCATCTACAATTTTGACTCGGTTGTTGACTACGATGTATTCTATATCCTTCTCAAACAGCGTATATGCCTTCAAGAGCTGGTTCAGCACATGGATCCGCTGTGACTTGATGGTGTAGTCCTTGATCAGTATGTCTTTTTTAGTGAGCTTCTCTTTCGTATCTAGCAGAGAACTGTTCTCTATATCGGCAATTTTTAGGCCGATATCTGGCAGTACAAAAAAGTGTGGATCTTCTTCTTTCCGAGTGATGTATTCTAGCCCTCGTTCTGTGAGCTCTATGTTGTTATGCCGTTCATCGATTGTGAATAGCAAGGGCTCATCCGCCTCCGGCATCATCCTGGAGTTATCCTGTAAGTAATAATTCTCAATCTTGCGCAGAATCTTTTTTGTCCCTACTTCGCTCAGGTATTTGACGAGTGGTTTGTACTTAGGCAACCCTCTGTAGACCCTGAATAATGCTAAACCGCCCTCTTGCTCATGTCCGTCTCTAAGCTGCTTTTTGGCTGACTGTAGCAACTGGGCTACGAGATTCTTTTGTGCCTCGTAGAGTTTCTGTATCCTAGGTCTTAGTTCATTGTAGTCTTGCTCGTTGCTATTTTCGACAGGTCCCGAGATGATCAACGGCGTTCTTGCATCATCGATTAAGACAGAATCTACCTCATCAACCATGGCAAAGTGAGGCTCCCGTTGCACCAATTCTTCGAGGCTAGTAGCCATGTTGTCGCGTAGGTAATCAAAGCCTAATTCGTTGTTGGTGCCATAGGTGATATCAGCCTGATAAGCTTGCCTTCGTTCTTGTGAATGTGCTTGGTGGTTGTTAATACAATCTACAGTAAGCCCATGAAACATGTAGAGTGGTCCCATCCATGCTGCATCTCTTCTGGCCAAATAGTCGTTGACAGTGACAATATGAACTCCCTTACCTACCAAGGCATTCAAGAAAGCAGGTAGTGTGGCCACTAGGGTCTTCCCTTCGCCTGTGGCCATTTCGGCAATTTTCCCTTGGTGCAAGATAATCCCCCCAATGAGCTGCACGTCGTAGTGGAGCATATCCCATACTATGTGGTTGCCGGCTGCTTCCCACTGGTTGTGCCAGATAGCCTGATCTCCTTGTATTGTTACATAGTCGACATTTGCTGCCAAGGCTAAGTCCTGCGTAGTAGCCGTTACTACGAGCTGTTTGTTTTCTTTGAACCTTCGTGCTGTTTCTTTTACGATAGCAAAAGCTTGTGGCAGGATGTCCATGAGTACTTCATCGAGCCGCTGGTGGTACTTTTGTGTTAGCTTGTCTGCGCCTTCATAGAGTTGTTCTTTGGTGTCAATGTCAGCCGATGTGTCTTCTTCCGCCTTCTTCTCTGTGGCACGTTGTTCGTCTACGATGGGTTGTAGCTGACGCTTGATGTGTGCTTTTAGCTTGGACGTTTCCTCCCTTAGCGTATCATTGCTTACGTCTCTCAGCCGTTCGAATGCTGTGTTGATTTGTGCAACATAAGGCCACAGGGCCTTCAGATCTCTTTCTGATTTAGTGCCAAATACTTTGGTAAATAATCGGAGCATGCTATTCTAGATTTACTTCTATAGTCCCCTGAAAAACCATCTTTGCAGGACCTATCAAGTGAATTTGTTGGAAGTGGCGGTTGTTTCTTTTCGTGAAGCCTACCTGCAGCAGTCCTCCCTGGGTACGAGCACTTATAGGACTTGTGTAGCCCTGGGTAGCGGCCGTTAGTGCGGCGGCTACGACTCCTGTACCACAGGAGAGCGTTTCATCTTCTACCCCTCGCTCATAAGTCCTCACAGTAATGCTGTTGTCTTCTTCTAGGCTCACAAAGTTAACATTGATCCCTGTCTTTTGAAATGGCGGACTGTTTCTAATCTGTCTTCCCTCTTTGTAAACGTTGAGGTTCTTCAAATCATCTACGCGTTTCACGTAGTGAGGCGATCCTGTATCGAGTAAATATCCGTCCTCTAGCATTTGTATCTCAGAGACGTCGTGCAGTTGCAAATGAATGAGGCCATCCTGGAAGCATGCTCGGTGGGGGCCATCAGTGGCTAAGAAGTAGGCTTCTTCGTCAATGATTCCTAGTTGCTTGGCAAGGTGTACCGCACATCTGCTGCCATTGCCACAAAGGCTTTGCGTGCCATCCGCATTGTGATAGATCATCTCAAAGTCATATTCGCGGTGTTCTTGGATTACTATCAACCCATCTGCTCCTATGCCCCAATGGCGGTCACATAATTTTTGAACAAAGCTAGCAGGACAGCCGTTCAATACACTTTTTCTATTGTCAATCATGATGAAGTCATTGCCGGTGCCTTGGTATTTGTAGAAAGGTAGATGCATTCTGCAGTCTTTATGGAGAATAATGCAAGGTACAAAAAGCAACAGCCCCTACAGGGGCTGTTGCTTTTGCAATCTTTTTATGAGGCTACACGCGCTTTTCTTTGACCTTGGCTGCCTTGCCTTGCTTGCCCCGCAGGTAGTAGAGCCGTGCTCTCCTGACCCTACCTCGTCGTACTACCTCTATTTTGTCGATATTAGGAGAGAGAAGAGGAAAAATTCGTTCCACGCCTACGCCACCAGAAACCTTCCTGACCGTAAAGGTCTCTCCGTTGGTGTTCGGATTCTTGCGCTGTATGACGGTACCTTGGAACTTCTGTATTCTTTCTTTGTTGCCTTCCTTGATTTTTACGTGTACGCTGACATCGTCGCCCGCCTTGAAGGCTGGAATAGCTTCTCTGCGTTCGTTGTATTCGGCTTCTACGAGTTTGATAAGGTCATTCATGATGCTGACGTATAATCCCTGGGAAGCAAATGTAATGAAATATATGAGAATGACTTTCCCTTCTATCTAGAGAATACCGTTGCTACTTTTAAGGTGATTCCTGCTAGATCACTTTGTACACATTGCCATTAATGACAATGTTGTATGTAGTCTACGATAACAAAAGCAAGCCCGCAGTAGTTACATGCTCCCTTGAAACACGCCTCACGTCCTTTCCATGTATCTAACATCCCGCTCATCTGCGTAGCTTTGCTTAGAAACTTATGCATCATGGACCACATCCGCAATTTCTGCATCATCGCTCACATTGACCACGGCAAGAGTACCCTGGCAGACCGCCTACTAGAAGCTACACAAACAGTATCAGATAGAGAGTCGCAGGCGCAATTGCTGGATGACATGGACTTAGAGCGTGAGCGGGGCATTACGATCAAGAGCCATGCGATTCAGATGCAGTACACTTTTTCAAACCAAACGTATGTGCTCAACTTGATCGACACACCGGGTCATGTAGATTTCTCGTACGAAGTGTCTCGTTCTATTGCTGCTTGCGAGGGAGCCTTGCTTGTCGTAGACGCTGCACAAGGCATTGAGGCACAGACTATCTCTAACCTCTATTTGGCACTAGACCAAGGCTTAGAAATTATCCCCGTACTCAACAAGATCGATCTACCCGGTGCCATGCCGGAGGAAGTTAAAGACCAAATGGTAGACCTTCTAGGCTGTGAGCGGGAAAGTATTATTGCTGCCAGTGCCAAGGAAGGGGCTGGTATTGATACCATCTTGGAAGCCATTGTGGCTCGTATTCCTGCCCCCGTTGGCAATCCTGATGCTCCCTTGCAAGCCATGATTTTTGATTCTGTATATAACCCTTTTCGCGGCATAGAAGCCTACTTCAAGATCCTTAATGGTACGATCCGTAAAAGTGACCAAGTCAAGTTCTTGAGTACAGGAAAAACCTATACAGTAGACGAGATGGGTATTCTTAGGTTGCGCCAAGTACCCCAGTCATCGCTAAGCGCGGGACATGTAGGTTACCTTATCTCTGGCATCAAAGATGCCCGTGAAGTCAAAGTAGGGGATACCATTACCCATGTAGATCGTCCCTGCAGTGAAGCTATCAAAGGCTTTTCAGAAGTCAAACCCATGGTTTTTTCGGGTATCTATCCGGTAGAGACCTCCGACTATGAGGACCTAAGGGCCTCTATGGAAAAGCTTCAACTCAACGACGCTGCCTTAGTGTGGGAGCCTGAAACGTCGGTTGCATTAGGCTTTGGCTTTCGCTGTGGTTTCTTAGGAATGCTCCATATGGAGATCGTGCAAGAGCGGCTAGAGCGAGAGTTTGGTATGACGGTCATTACGACAGTGCCTTCGGTACAGTTCCATGCCATTGACAAGAAAGGACAAGTACAAGTGGTCAACGCTCCCTCGGAGATGCCTGACCCTGGCCAAATAGATCGGATCGAAGAACCCTTTATTCACGCGCAAATCATTACTAAGCCCGAGTTTATTGGCAGCATCATGCAATTGTGCATAGACAAGCGTGGGACGCTTAAGGATCAGGTATATCTCACCACTGATCGGGTAGAGCTTTCTTTTAAACTGCCCCTGACCGAGATTGTGTTTAACTTCTTTGACAAGTTGAAGAGTTTATCTAAGGGCTATGCTTCGTTAGATTATGAGTTGACTGGATTTGTGCCTTCTCGGCTGGTGAAATTAGATATCTTACTTAATGGAGATAAGGTAGATGCATTTTCAGCCATTGTACACCGAGACAAGGCTTATGCGTGGGGGAAGAAGCTTTGTGAGAAACTCAAAGAACTACTACCTCGCCAGATGTTTGAAATTCCTATTCAGGCCGCTATTGGTGCCAAGGTAGTGGCCCGCGAGACCGTAAAGGCTCTCCGCAAGAATGTCATAGCCAAGTGCTACGGAGGGGACATATCGCGGAAAAGAAAACTGTTGGAGAAGCAGAAAAAAGGGAAAAAGCGCATGCGACAAGTAGGTGCTGTGGAGGTTCCACAAGAGGCTTTTTTGGCCGTACTCAAGTTAGATTAGCCTTGTTGTAGACAGATTCATTGAGGGCGAAATAAGTTAGAGGTATTAGAGCATTTATGTCTTTTTATACATATTTTTGCCTATGCCTATGTATAATCTTGTGCCAAACCATTTTTACTACATACTGCCATGAATATCAGTAGAACGCCGCATGACGATTTCTTTTATCAAGTGATGAGCCGAAGAGAAACAGCCATGGCATTCTTCGAACGGTACCTTCCCCAGAAAGTGCTAGCCATGATCAATCTAGGAACTATCACACTCGCTGAAAGCAAACATGTGAGCGATGAAGGAGTTAGCCTCTACAACGATGTACTCTATCGCTGTGAGCTATCTGAGGGACAATTAGGTTACTTGTGTGCTATGTGTGAGCATCAATCTACCCCAGAATCCCAGATGCCACTCAGGCTATTGGAATACAATATTGGTGTGATAAGAAAGCATCTCAAACAAGCCCAAGGTAAATTCCCGGTCATTGTCAATATCGTCCTCTACCACGGGAGTAAACCCTGGAACTACTCAACGACTTTTTCAGACTACTACGCCAATCCGGCACTGGGCAAAGAATTCTTGGATATGGCTCCCTTCACCTTAATTAATATCCCCACGCTTCCCGAGGCAACGATACTTCGAGATAGAGAGCTTGGCTTCTGTTTTGCAGCCTTCCGTTGTACAAGCCACCCCGACCCCTACGAATCTTTCAAAAACACGATGCAGGGATCTGCTTTTAAAACTTATTTTTATACTTTATCCAAGGAAATGCGTAACCTGGTATTAGCATATTTATTAAATTGCGTCGATCGTGGTAAGCATAGCATAGAAGATTTAGTTAACTTGGTGAGTAATAATCCACAAGAAAAAACAGATATCATGACTAGTATCGCACAAGCTATAAGGCAAGAAGGTATACAGGAAGGTAGACAGGAAGGCAGGTATACTAAGGGGTTGGAGATTGCCAAGAATATGCTATATGCTAATGAGTCCAAGGAGAGGATTCATCAGTTTACGGGTTTAAGTCGGATAGAAATTGAGGCATTGATAAGAGAGCAAGAGAAGTTACAAAACAGTAGGCCATAGGCATTGCTTATTAATAAATTGGCATAGCCATTTTGGGGTACTTCAACGGATACAAGGAAAGCATTACTAACGTTTCTGACTTGGAGTAACATCTAGTCCTTCCGCTAAACCTGGCAAGGAAACTCCCTTTTGTATTAGCATTGCTAGATTCTATAGTCGCCCCATAAGAAAGGGAGAACTCATCGAATATTAAGCGCTAGGAGAGCTGTTTTCTCATTCTGCAGCTGCGGATTTTTTAACGCGCTCTCCACCAAGGCGACAATTCTCCGTTACCTCATCTCTAAGATACTGTGCTATTCAAAGGACCCGCCTAAGGGATTAGGGCGTGAGCTTGGCGCCGCGTCAGGCGCAAAGCGAGGCACTGTCTGAGCACACCTGCGGTGTGCGAGTTTGGTTCGTCTGCGCCTAAGAGCAAGCCAAGGTAGGCCGGTTCCCTCAGCGGTGACTTTTTTCGATTCCTTTTTGTGTGGTAGACAAAAAGGAACGCCCGCCTGGCGAGGGCAAACCACGTATGCCTCGCTGAGTGCTCAATTTAGAAATGAGTTGTTAAGGCTCAACTATACTAATCCTGAACATCTAAGAGTGTTACCTCAAAGATAAGGGTGGCATGGGCTGGGATTAAGCCATTGCCTGCGCCTCGACTCCCATAGGCCAGTGTAGAAGGAATAAACAAGCGCCCTTTAGCTCCCTGTTGTAGACGCATAATCCCTTCGTCCCACCCTGGAATGACTTGCCCTACACCTACCTGAAACTCAATGGCCTCATAAGTTCTTTGGGGGTTATAAATGCCATGTTTCTTAGCTACATCTACCAGACTCGTATCAAATACTTTGCCATCCAGGAGCCTTCCCGTATAGTCTACGCTTACCCTACTTCCCTGCTTGGGCTGAATACCCTTTCCTGGTGTATCAATCACATAATATAAGCCTGAAGAAGTAGCCTGAGCTGAGATTCCACTTTCTTCTAAATAGCGAATGATAGCCTTTTTGTCTTCCATAAGTTGCTGCTCGGCCTTTTCTTGATGTTTTCTCTGTAGCATAGTGATTTGTTCTTTCTCCCATTTTTGATACGCTTCTTCTGGCATGATATCTTGTAGCTGTAGGTGCAAAAATATTTTTTCGTTCTGCTTCAACCCATACTGATCAATCACATATTCTAGCATTTTTCCATCTAACTTACAGACTAGCTGATCTCCCTTTTTCTGAAGTAGACTAAATGCCTCCAAGAGACCTCCATCTTTTTTTGAATCGTCCTGTGAGTAAGGTAGTGCCATGGGTAATTCCTGATCTGTAGTATCAAATAGCACATCCCCCTTACCCGTTTTATAGCGCACATGAAACAAGACTATGTCTCCTGATTGGGGGCTAGGTCCTTTGCCCCGGCTAGCTACTTGATACTGCAGTCCTGTAGCTGTTTTTTGAAATAATGTGCGGTGGTAAGTCCTTAGTAGAAGCACCGAGACAACTATAACTAGGAGGCCCCCAAAGATAAATAGGGAATATTGACGCTTTTTATTCTTCATAGGTCAGGAGGTTAAGAGGGCACGCTTGGCTTCGACCAAGTCTTCAAACTTTCTTATTGTCTCTTCCAGAGAAAGGTAAGAAACACCACCTGCTGCATTCTGGTGCCCCCCTCCTTCAAAATATTCTTTGGCCCATAAATTAACTGGAACTTCTCCCGAAGACCTCAAGGAAAGACGCACGGCATCTTTCTTTTCTTTAATGGCAGCAGCAAACACAATACCCTTCACCCCAAGCGCCTGATCCACAAGGCCTTCTGTATCACCTGTCTGTAAGTTATACGTTTGATAATCTTCCACCTTGATAAAAAAATAAGCGGTTTTGTAGTCTGGAAGTACAACAAAACGATGGTTCAAAGCAAAGCCTAGGAATTTCAGCTTATTCAAGTTATTATTCTCGTATATCAGCCTACTCACTTTGGCTACATCGGCTCCGTGACGCATCAAACTGGCTACGACACAGTGGGTCTTGGGAGTGGTATTGGCATGCTTGAACGAACCCGTATCGGTCATGATACCAGCATAGAGACACTCAGCAATGCCTCGGTCGACCAAAGCTTGTTCGCCCAGTGCTTCTATGATTTCATACAAGAGCTCGGCAGTAGCTGCTGCCTTTGTCTCTCGAAAAACCAAGTCGCCAAATTGATCTGTCGTTGGATGATGGTCTATGATAACCTTCACAGCGGCAGAATTTCTAACCACTGGTTCCATCTCATGGAGGCGATTCAGTGTAGGAAAATCTATACAAAAAATGACATCAGCTCTTCTTATGAGTTCAAAAGAACGCTCCTGGTTCCCCTGAGAACAAATGACGACCTCTGAGGCACCGGGTAACCAATCGAGAAAGGCAGGGTAGGCTGTGGGCGCAAGCACATGCACTTGGTGCTGCCGCTTTTTGAGCAAAGCAGCTAGTCCTAATCCAGTGCCTAAAGCATCTGCATCAGGACGCTGATGTACAGTGATCACAATACGCTTGGGGGAACTTATTAGTTCCTTCAAAGGCAATAAGTTATCCATGGGAAAAGCGGTCTCTAAAAGAGGCCCTTAGCCGGGTGACAAAGGTGCGAATATCTACATGGAAAAACAAAGAAGCATAGCCCCTACCCGATCATACTATTTTCCGATGCAAAATTTGGCAAATAGATTGCCCAATAGCTCCTCTGTAGTTACCTCACCAGTAATCTCTCCCAAATAGTAGCGTGCACTACGGAGGTCTTGTGCCAACAACTCATGGGTTAGATTACTTTCTATGCCTTCCAATACATCTTCTAGCGCTTTTTTGCACTTATTCAAGCTGTCATGGTGTCGTGCATTGACGACAATAGTGTCTGTTTTAGACAACCGATCTAGCGATACACACGCTAGAAGTCGTGAATTAAGTAGATGTAGGTTTTGTTGTTGAGCCGCCGATATGAGTACAAAATCCTCTTGCTGAAGTGCTTGCAATAAATCAGGTGGCGCAGCATCCATCTTGTTACCCACTTTGATACAAGGGACCTCTGAAGACGCTAACCGTAAGTTCGTCTGCCGGATGCTAAACAAAGTTTCAGTAGTCAAGTCAAATAGATAGATGACGATGGCCGCTTTTTGGAGCTGCTCTTTCGTTCTGGCTATACCGATAGCCTCCACAGGATCGTCTGTCTGGTCCCGTAGCCCTGCAGTGTCAATACACCTGAAATGTACCCCCTCGATATTTACCTCGGCTTCAATAAAATCGCGCGTAGTACCAGGAATATGGGAGACAATCGCTTTTTCTTCATTGAGCATGGCGTTGAGTAGGGTAGATTTTCCGGCATTGGGCTTACCAGCAATCACAGTAGAAACGCCATTCTTGATGACATTGCCAAGTTGAAAGCTTTGTATGAGCTGTGTAATAGGGATTAATAATTCCTGCACCAGCGTTTTTAAGGCTGTTTTATCGATAAAATCTACATCTTCCTCTGAAAAGTCTAAATCTTCCTCTGAAAAGTCTAACGCTAACTCAAGCATAGAAGCCAAGTGAATGAGCTGCTTCTTGAGTTGTCTAATCTTGGAGGAGAAGCCACCCCGCATCTGCTGTAGTGCTGCACGGTGTGCCGCAGCTGAGTCAGCAGCGATAAGGTCTGCTACAGCTTCTGCTTGCGCCAGATCTAGCCTGCCGTTCAGGAAAGCACGCATGGTAAACTCTCCCGGCTTGGCTAGACGTGCTCCACGCCGCACCAAAAGCTGGATGATCTGCTGTACAACGAAGTTAGAGCCGTGGCAAGAGATTTCTACAGCATCCTCTTGCGTAAAGGATTTAGGTGCCCTGAAGATAGACACAAGTACTTCGTCAAGTAATCTCTTGTTGTCATGGATAGTGCCAAAATGAATGGTATGAGACGTTTGCTGCGTCAAATCCTTGCCCAGAAATACTTGGTTCACGAGTTCAATCACACCCATTCCCGAAAGTCGTACGACTGCAATAGCACTGCTCCCAGGTGGGGTAGCTAAAGCAATAATGGGATCTTCTTGGCGCACGTTTTCCAAAAGTGAATAGTTTAGTTTACAGGCAAATATGTGTAATTTCACCGCAAATCTATAAGTATTCGCCTGCAACATGGAGCACTTTCTGGCTGACCGCGTCGACGCTTTGCCCCCATCAGCGACAATCGCAATGAACCAAAAAGCAATAGACTTACAGGCGCAAGGGCACAACATCATCAACCTGAGCATCGGAGAACCCACCTTCAAAACACCCCTATCCATTCAGCAGGCGGCAAAGAAGGCCATCGATACGGGGCTTTACTTCTCTTATACCCCAGTGGCAGGCTATGCTGATCTTCGAGCAGCCATCGCTGAAAAACTTTATACGGAGAACAATATTCCTTGCGAGCCTATTCAAATTGTTGTGTCGAATGGGGCCAAGCAAGCAATCAGCAATGTGTTTTTGTGTCTACTCAATCCTGGAGACGAAGTCGTGGTTTACACTCCTTGTTGGGGCAGCTATCTGGCGCTCATCCAGTGGGCGGGCGGGAAACCTGTACCCATCCGAGGCGCACTAGACAATAACTTTGAGATTACCCTAGAGCAACTCGATCAGGCTATTACTGCCAAAACAAAAGCCATAATTTTCTCTAGCCCTTGCAATCCTACGGGCCATGTCTTCTCCGAGCAAGCGTTTGAAGCCATGGCAGTAGTGCTGTCCAAACACAAGCATGTCTTTGTTATTGCGGACGAGATCTATGAATACATCAACTTTACAAACAAACACGTGAGTATAGGTGCGTTGCCAACGCTGCAAGACCGCGTTATCACCATCAATGGCTTTTCTAAAGGCTTTGCTATGACAGGCTGGCGAATAGGGTATATGGCAGCACCAACATGGTTAGCCCAAGCGTGTGAGAAGGTCCAAGGACAGACCACTGGTGCGCCTTCTTCTATTGCCCAGCGTGCTGCATTAGCAGCTATTAAAGGAGACAAAAGGCCCATACAACAAATGGCCGATAGCTATAAAAAGCGACGCGACCTCTGCATAAAACTACTGAAAGAGATTCCAGGGATTCGCTCTAACACGCCTTCGGGCGGGCTTTTTCTCTTTCCTGATGTTAGTGATTATGTGGGTTGTTCAGATGGACAAGAAGTAATTCAAAACACAGATATGCTGTGTATGTATCTCCTGCAGAAAGCGCACGTATCGGTGGTAGCAGGCAGTGCATTTGGCGAACCCAACTGTGTTAGAATATCTTATTCAGCTCCAGAAGAACAACTCATAACAGGACTGCAGCGTATAAAAGAAGCGTTAGCTAGGCTAAAGCCTCGCTACTTGGTGGGCCCTTAAGAAGTAGGGATGTCATTGCCCGAGCCCATACAAAGGCCTCAGGCCAAAGTCATCATGTGGCCTGATACAGTGCTGTATAGTATCCCCCCTGAGCAAGTAAAGATGAATGATCTCCTACTTCTTGAATCTTACCCTGTTTGAGCACTAAAATTTGATCCGCATGCTGAATGGTAGCAAGTCGATGTGCTATGATGATACAGGTTCTGTCTTTCATCAACATGGTAGTAGCTTCTTGAATCAGTCGCTCACTCTCTGTGTCTACAGAAGCGGTAGCTTCGTCCAGTATTATGATACGAGGATTGTATACTAAAACACGTGCAAAAGCTAGCAATTGTCTCTGTCCCACAGACAGCGCAAGTCCCCCTTCCATGACACTATAGGAATACCCACCGGGTAGCTTCAAAATAAAATCGTGAATACCTATAAGCTGGGCAGCCTCTATGACGCGTTCTCTACCGATGTTAGAGTCACCCAAAGTGATGTTATCGTAGATCGTCCCAGAAAATAGGAGGAAATCTTGCGGTACAAGACCAACATGGGCACGCAAGGCCTGAAGTGTATACGCTTGAATATTAACACCATCGATCGTAATCACTCCCTTGGATGCGTCATACAAGCGCTCCAGCAGATGAACGATGGTAGACTTGCCAGCTCCAGTTTTCCCTACAATAGCCAAAGATTCGTGAGCTCCCACTTGAAAAGAGATATCCTTCAGGACGTAGTCCTCTTCTTGGTAAGCAAACCATACATTCTGAAAGACGATATTTCCCTGGAGGCGCTTAGGGATATAGGTGCCACTGTTGCCTACCTGCTGACCATTTCCCAGTAAGCTCATGATCCTATCCATACTTACAATGCCCATCTGTAGTGTATTAAAGCGATCTGCAATGAAATGCAACGGACGAAACAGCAAGTTAACGTACATCAAGAAGGCTACAAGTTCGCCCACAGTGAATAAGCCATCTATAGCGCCTTTAGCGCCATACCCAATAAGTAGGCTAATCGACACGGCATTGATGGTGCTAAGCAATGGAAAGTAAAACGCGTAGTACTGTGCTGCTTTGATACTAGCGTTTTGGTGCCTTTTGTTAAAAACCTTAAACTGAGCCAATTCACGCTGTTCTCTTCCAAAAATTTGTACCATACTCATCCCCATAATACGCTCTTGTACAAAAGCATTCAGCTGATCTACGATACTCCTCACTGCCTTGAAGGCATGCCTAATCTTATTTTTAAAGACATAAGTGGCTATCGCTATCAGGGGTAAAGTAGACAAACTGAGCAGGGCTAACCGCCAATTGATGTAGCACATCAGAACAACAATGAGTAGTATTTGCAGCAGGTCACCAATCAACGCGGCCATACCTTCGCTAAAGACATTAGCAAGCGTCTCGGTATCAGAAATACTAAGGGTGACTAGCCTTCCGACGGGCGTCTTGTTGAGAAATTGGGTACGAAGCTTAAGGATGTAAGTGTAGAGCTGAATACGAATATCTCTAATCACGTGCTGTCCAAGCCAATCGGAAAGATAGATTTGATAATACTGAGCAACGCTCATGGAGGTGAGTAAAAGAATGAGGACACTCGTCATCCGTACCAACCCCTTGTAATTGCCCTTTAAAATATAATCATCAATAGTGATCTGGATTAGGTAAGGTTGCAATGGTGTTAATGCCCCCAGCAAGAAAGTAAGGAAAATAAGAATGTAGAAAGTACGCCTGTAGGGCTTCAAGAACAGAGTAAGTCTTCGTAAGGCTCTGGAATGGGCGGTCCTTACACTTGGTTGCTTTGGGTCAGACATGTTGTATGAAGATATATAATCGCGAAGCCCTCAACGGTACTACATCATTGCGTTAAAAAAATAGCTTTTGGATAGGTCACCTGCATAAGTGTTAGGCCCCGGGCAGGGACCAAGCAAGCTACTGGGTTACGCTCTTTAGCGTCAATCAGCGCTTCAAAATCTGATAAACTCACTTTTTTCTGTCCTACTCTCAGTAAAAGGCTGACAATAACTCTCACCATACCGCGCAAAAATCGATTGGCTCTGATACAGAAGGTTAATTGTCCTTGCCGTACCGACCAAGTCGCTTTCATAATCGTACATAGAAAATGCACATCGCTCGAACGGATCTTACAAAGATTTCTAAAGTCCTGCTTTCGGCATAGGATTTTAGCGCCCTCATTCATCTTGGAGATATCCAACGAATTGTTAAAGAAAAAGCTAGTGTCATACTGAAAAGGCGTTTTTTGTTGTGTAATCGTATAAACGTACGTTCTAGCTAGCGCATCGAACCGAGCGTGGGTAGTGGAACTTACCGGCCGAATGGCCAAAACAGCAATATCTTTGGGTAAGACTGCATTGAGCCGGTATTGGAGATGGTCTACGGCCACAGTACACGCTAAGTCTACATGGGCAAATTGCTGCTGCGCATGTACACCGGCATCGGTTCTGCTACTCCCTACTACTTGCACGTTACTTTTTAGTATTTTGGACAACCATGACTCAAATACTCCTTGCACTGTTACCGCATTCTGTTGTTTTTGCCATCCACTATAGGGGGTACCTCGATAAGCGATTTGCAGAAAGTAGCGAAAAGTTTTTTCTTGCATAATATGAGCATGGGGGAAGTGGGGAGTGCAAAGATAGTGAGAACAACCAGGGACGTGCATCAGCGGTGGTTATATTTCTTTTTATGACAATTACTAGCCACCCTAAGGTGGTATAAATATAGATAAAGCAATGAATTTTACAGTCGAAGCTATCCTCATTGTAGGCTCCTTTCTGCTTTTTGTCAGCATCCTAGCAAGCAGAATATCTACCCAGCTAGGTATCCCTACTTTGTTGATATTTTTAGTGGTCGGCATGTTAGCAGGATCTGAAGGAATAGGGGGCATTAGCCTACATAATGCTGCCTTGGCCAAGGTATTAGGGGCCGTAACTTTAACGCTCATTCTTTTCTCAGGTGGTCTAGATACAGAATATGCCCACATCAGACCCATCATATGGCACGGAGTACTGCTGTCAACGATAGGCGTGCTGGTGACGGCTTTTGGCATTGGCTATTTTATCTATTGGGTGACCGACTTCAATCTGGTAGAAAGCCTCTTGGTAGGCTCTATTATCTCTTCCACCGACGCAGCAGCAGTATTCTCCATCCTACGCTCTAAAAATATGCATCTCAAGTATAACCTCAGCCCAACGTTAGAGCTGGAATCAGGTAGCAATGATGTTATGGCTTTCTTCTTAATGATGTTCTTCATGGGCTTGCTGCGCAGTGGTGGCGAAATGGCCTTGTGGACTGCTATCCCCATATTCTTCAAAGAAATGGTCATAGGCGGTATAGTAGGCTTTCTGGTAGGCAAGGCCATGGTACTGGTAGTCAATAGAGCACAACTTGCCAATGAAGCGTTGTACCCAGGCATAACACTCTCTATGATCCTGTTTACTTATTCTGGTACCAATTTTATCCATGGCAGCGGCTTCTTGGCGGTCTACATCGCTTCCTTGGTCTTGGGTAGTCAAGATTTCTTGCATAAAAAGAGCTTAATCCGCTTCTACGAGGGGGTAACCTGGTTGATGCAGGTAGTTATGTTCATCGTCTTGGGCTTGCTCGTCTTTCCTAAACAGCTCATTCCCGTGGCCGGTGTGGGTATTTTAATTTCTTTGGTGTTGATGTTTATTGCCCGCCCCTTGGGGGTATTTCTCTCGCTGGCTTTTTTCAAAGAAATAGGTCAGCAGCAAAAAGTGTTTATCTCTTGGGTGGGTCTTAGAGGGGCAGTACCTATTGTATTTGCTACGTACCCCTTGCTGGAACGTATCGATAAATCGGATACTATCTTTCACATCGTCTTCTTCATCGTACTTACTTCAGTTCTATTTCAGGGAACCACCCTGCATCCCCTAGCCAAATGGCTCAAACTCGATAGCAAGTTATCTGCCAAGAAAGCGAAAGCAATAAGTCTATCAGAAGACGTCAAAAGCGAACTACTAGAACTAGAGGTAGCACACAACTCGGCTGCTGCTGGGAAAAAGATTGTAGCCCTGGGTTTTCCTAAAAATTCGCTGATTGTGTTGATAAATAGAAAAAAGCAATATTTAACCCCTCGTGGAGACACCGTCATCGAAGCAGGCGATAAGTTGATGGTCATGACCGACGATAAACGAGATATCAAAGACTTGAAAGCCTGCTTGGGGGTTCGGTAGTATCGGATAACGGAGTAATAGAGCCTAAAAATTCGTCTTTGGGCCAAGGACAGATACAGAAGTACGCATGATGCTCAACTTCAACATAGACCACCTCATCGTTTACATTTTCTTATCCATCACTCTTGCAATAGGCTTACTAGCAGGAAGGAAAGTAACGGATATCCGCGAGTATGCGGTTGCGAATAGGCAGTTTGGAACTGGGGTGCTCACCATGACCATACTAGCTACTTACATCACAGGGTCGAAAGGCATCGGATACGTTGGCTATGTTTTTGACGATGGTATCTTACCTGTTTTTTCTATCCTCATTTGCGGGGCTATTATCACTTTCTTGTGCATTGCCTGGTATATAGCGCCTAATATCCAGTATTTCAAAGGTTGCCTAACCTTACCCGAACTCATGGGCCAGTTATATGGACAACAAGTGCGGTTATGGATGGGGATTCTGGGCACTTTTTATAGTGTTGCCTTGGTGACTTTGCAAATAATCTGGCTTGGCTATGTTGGCATATTATTTGACTTACCTAGCCAATTAAGTATCTTCTTGGGGGGATTTTTCTTAGTAATCTATGCCGCTCGTGGGGGCATGAAAGCTGTGGCAATCACCGATGTGTTACAGTTTATCGCTATCCTAGTTTTTGTACCTCTAGTAGCTTATGTGGTGCTCTATCACGTAGGGGGTATCAAGGCATTGTTCAGCCAGATACCTTCGCAAACATTTGATGTATTGCACCACCCTAGTCTCAAGAACTACGTAGTCTATTGTATATGGGACCTTTTTCCTGCCTTTCCGCTTAGCTTCCCCTTCATACAGCGTATGCTCATGGCAAGAGATAAGCGTCAAATTGTTGATAGCTATTACATTGGTTTGTGTTTTCTTGTTGTGTTCTATGTGTTGTTGACACTAATTGGCCTAGCTGCTATTGCCCTACGTGCTAATGTTGATGCACATATACCCCAACAGGGCAGTAGTGTCTTTATTTATATTGTTAAAAATTATTTACCTCTTGGTGCAAGAGGAATTATTTGTGCTGGGTTTATTGCGGGTGTCATGTCTACCGCTGATTCCTTCTTGCATACCGCTGGGCTCACGTTAGTGCATGATGTGTTACAGACAAAGATCAAGAAAAAAGATGCACTCATTTTTGCAAGATATCTTACATTGCTCATTGGCCTTGTAGCACTGGTGTTGGCACTGAGTTACAAATCGTTACCACGGGACTTATACGGGGGGTTAGATCTAGGTAAAGGATTGAACTTGATAACAGAAGTCGTGGCACTCATTTTTACCATTCCACTAGTTGCCGGTATTATGGGGCTTAAAACCGAGGCACGCTCTTTCTGGATCTCAGCCTTCATTACGGTAATAGTATTTTTGCTTAGCCGATATTATTTAAGCAACGAATTCGTCTTGCCTTTGGCTATCACTACCAATGTAGGTAGTTTCTTTGGCACCAATTATCTATGCAACAAAGGTTTTGTGGTAGGTAGGCGAGCACTAAAACAACAAATAGATTACATATGGGAACCCACACGAGCAAGGAAACACAACAGTTTATTAACTCGTGTGTTGCATGCGCCTCGGAGTCTGTTACGCTATTCCCAGAATAGACTCGAAAAGTACGGGGCCAATCCTACGTTATTTGCGCTCTTTATCTCCCTAAGCTACATGATTCCCTTCTTCATGCATAGCTATGCAGAACCAGCTATTTACAATTGGTTATTGGGTATAAGGGGTATAGGAGTCTTACTTTGTGTAGGTTTAATGCTCGAATCCTATTGGCCCAAGCAGCTTCTACATTATTTCCCTAGCTATTATCACTTCAGTCTACTGTACTGTCTGCCTTTTGTTACCACACTTATATTCCTGTTAGAAGGTGGCAGCGTAGAGTGGTTACTCAATGTAGCCCTTTCTATTATGCTACTCATTGTACTAGTAGACTGGCTGAGCTTCATATGGCTATCTATTATCGGCACAGTATTAGCATTGGGCGTTTATAGGCTGGGATTAGGGCCATTATCAATAAGTATAAGCTTGGATATAGAGACCAAATACACCTTAGTGTATGCAGTGCTTTTTTCAACTCTCATCGGCCTACTCTTTGCACGCAGGAAGCAAAAAGGATTTGATGCCCTAGCCATCCAAAAAGCAGGATTAGCTAGCGATCATCAAGAGGCACAGGATGAACTCTTTGAGGCTACTCAAGACAAATTCCAAGTAGTGAAGTCACTTCAAAAAGCAGGTATAGAAGAACTAGGCAACATAGCGCAATTGAGCAAGGAGCTCTTAGAGATCAGTCGACAAGATGGACGTAACAATCAGCTCGCCTCTTTAGCACAACAGCTCAACGATAAGCTAACCCCCATGGCCTTACAGTTAGACAAGTTTGGGCATAGAGCCACTGGATTCTTGCTCTTAGAAAACGTAGAATGGGTAGCTATTGAGAAGTTTTTACAGATGCTACAGCAAGAAATCTATGCCAAAGGCCACGAGCTCAAGATAGTTCTACGCACCCAACGCAAAACGATACAATGCGATGTAGAGAAGATGATGAAAGTCTTAATTAACAGCTATGCCTTCATACAAGCAGTGGCCGGAGAAGAAGGGGCTATTTTATTGGGAATAGAAGATACGCAACTAGGCTATTCATTAGACACAAAGACAACAAAGTACACCAAGCAGGTAACCGCCGTGCGATTCACCATCACTACGGCACTTGAACTTCCTAAGTTAGAAGAACGATACATATCACAGATGGATAAGGAAATGAGGGGCAAGCCCGAAGCAGCAACTGGGTTACTCCTGTTAACCAACGAGCGGATCGTGAAGGCTCATTATGGCTACAGCAACACAATTAGTGAAGGGAAAGACCTGAACCTAGTTTACGTGATCCCTGTCGATATCCGAGAGGTACGCTCCAAAGACATGGATGTCCCGCAGATGAAGCTAGGAGCAGAATGGCCACGGGCTGACGACTCCTACCCAGGCGCACAGGAGCAGGAACGAGAATTACTAAGTGTCGTCAAGAAGAAGACTGGAGCAGATCTCAGCCTAGTCGAGAAAGCCATCGATTTGATTAAAGATTATCACGGCCCCGTGATGCGCAAGTCTGGTGAACCTTTTTACCTCCACCCAATCGCCGTCGCCCAAATCGTACTAGATTATGACGCCGACGAAGCTACTATACTGGGAGCACTCTTGCATGATACCGTAGAAGATACACCCCTAACGCTAGAACAAATAGAATTGTTGTTTAACAAAGAAGTACGCCACATTGTGAGTGGGGTCACACACATGGAAAGTAATAGAGAGACCAATTACAAAGTCCTACTATCACACCCTGAAAACATCCACCGACTCCTAGAGGCAGAAGACCGGCGAGTATTGTATGTCAAACTCGCCGACCGTATGCACAACATGCGCACCATCGAGGCAAAATCTTATACCAGCCAACAAAGAACTGCTGAAGAGACACTACTCTTCTTTGTGCCTTTGGCCAAGTACTTAGGTCTTATGGAAGCTGCCGAAGAGCTCAAAGAGAGAAGCTTTGGTGTGCTGGGCAAAAAACTTGCAGACAGCTGACACGCACCACCCACCTCATCGCGCAGCATAAGTATCGCCTCTTACATGTGTGTGTAGGTACATACCAAGGTATGTCTGTATATAAGCTAACTAGCAAAAAATGAAAACTATCATCAGTGGAGGGGGGACCGGAGGTCATATCTATCCTGCTATTGCTATAGCCGATGCATTAAAGCAACATGATTCGGCCACAAGCATCCTATTTGTAGGGGCTCGCGGAAAAATGGAAATGCAGCAGGTACCCAAGGCAGGCTATCCCATTGTGGGACTAAGCATACGGGGGTTTCAGCGTAATAAAATACGCTCCAATCTCGTCCTTCCGTACCAGGTACTCGCCAGCTTATGGAAAGCCCGAAAGCTTCTCAAAGACTTTCAACCCCATGTAGTCGTCGGCACAGGAGGCTACGCCAGTGCACCCATACTCTATGCAGCTGCCAAAAGTAAGATTCCAACACTCATCCAAGAACAAAATGCAACACCGGGTCTTACCAACCGCATACTAGCACGTCATGTGGATACGGTATGTGTGGCCTATCAAGGCATGGCAAAGTACTTCTCCAAGGTTAAGACTGTGCTTACTGGAAATCCCGTACGAGAAGACCTGATGAGTCTGGACAAAAAACGAAAAGCTGCTTATGCCTATTTTGGTCTAACACCCGAAAAAAAGTGCCTATTGGTGCTGGGAGGCAGCCTAGGAGCTCAAACAATGAACGAAAGCATACTACATGCCGTTCAATCCTTGAGTCAGGCGGGTCTCCAGATCATCTGGGCAACCGGCCAGCGATACTTTGATGCGATAAAAGCGCAACTCACACAACAGCAGCAGCACCACGTCAAGGCTTATCCTTTTATCAGAGCCATGGACCTGGCTTACGCAGCAGCAGATATCGTGGTTTCCAGGGCAGGCGCTTTGACTGTTTCCGAGCTATGTACCGTTCACAAACCCACTATTTTTGTTCCTTCTCCCCATGTAACCGCCGACCATCAGACCCAAAACATACAGCCCCTGGTAGCCCAAAATGCGGCGTTGATGGTCACAGATCACGAAGCACCCCAACAGCTTGCACAAGCTGTGCTAAGACTCATACGCTCTGAAGCACAACAAAATACTTTAGCCAACAATATCAAAACTTGGGCCAAGCCGAACGCTACCGTGGACATAATCAAGGAAATCATTCGCTTATCCAAAGTCACCACCACTAGATCTACAATCACACACTGATGAAGAATTATACCTATGTTTACTTGCTAGGCGTCGGAGGGATTGGGATGAGTGCACTAGCCCGGTGGTTCAATGCCCAGTCCATCCAGGTTTTTGGATATGATCGTACCTCAAGCGCGCTGACCGATCGGCTCACACAAGAAGGCATCACCATACATTTCGAAGACGACATAAAAGCCATTCCCCCACCAATTATAGACCACAAAGTACATAGCCTGGTTGTATATACGCCCGCTATTTCGTCCCAAAATCGCCTATTAAATTATCTGATTGCTGAAAACTATATGGTGCATAAACGGGCCGAAGTGCTGGGTATGATCACCCAAAATCGCCCTACACTAGCTATAGCAGGCACCCACGGCAAAACAATCACTTCTGCGCTTGCAGCACATACACTACACCAGGCAGGGAAAAAGATAGTGGCTTTCTTAGGCGGTATAGCAACAGGTTATGCCTCTAATTTGCTCATCAAGGGTCCCATTGACAAAGATACGGTCATCATTGTAGAAGCTGATGAGTTTGACCGGTCCTTCTTGCACTTGGAACCCCACTGGGCCATTGTCACTACGATTGACCCAGACCATCTAGACGTTTACGGGGATACAAGGAGGTACCAAGAAGCCTTTCAATCGTTTGTTGCATGCGTACCACCCTACGGGAAAGCGATTATGCATCGAGACGTAACCCAACAGTTGGCGCTCGAGGAAGATACTACCCGCATAATCTGCTATGCTTTAAAAGGAACAGCTATTCATGCTGAGAATGTACGTATCCAGCAGGGTAATTTCTACTTCGACTATGTAAGTCATGAGGCAAGAATCAATGATATACAGCTTGCAGTACCGGGCTACCACCATGTAGAAAATGCACTAGCCGTAATCACGATGTGCTTGATCTTGGGCTTAGATGCAGGGGCTATTCGTAGGGGTATAACAACTTTCAAAGGGGTACAACGACGCTTTGAGTATGTGATACGAACCGATCAGGTGATCTTTTTAGATGATTATGCACATCATCCGGTAGAAATCACTGCCTTGCTACAGACTATTCGTGCTTTGTATCCTACAAAAGAAATCACCATCGTTTTTCAGCCTCATCTATATACAAGAACACAAGCACTGGCCAGCGAGTTTGCCCAAAGTCTGGACTTGGCCGACCGGGTCTTCTTGTTAGATATTTATCCGGCACGCGAACTACCCATCAAGGGAGTAACTAGCGCATACATATTCGATCAAATGACCTTGGAGAAGAAGTGGATGTGTACCCAAGAAAATCTTGTAGCAGTACTGAATCGACAAAGTCAACCAGAGATTTTGGTTACGGCAGGTGCGGGCAACATTAGCGACCTAATTCCAGCCATTAAACATAGCTTGTTAGCACGCTAAAAGTAGTTGTGCACTGGTGCTGATTCTTCCGTAGAGGTTGTTACTCTGGATATACCCCAGCTATCTCCCTGAATAGCGCTTCAAAGGCTCGACTAAATGACGGCTACACTGTCTTTGTAATAGCCACTCCTTCTAGATCCCAAAATCGCCACAACGCCAAGAAATATAGCTGCGTCCGCAATGTTAAAGATGGGCAGCATGGCCCAATAGCTACCCCCCACGAGGGGAAGCCAAGTAGGTAGATTACCGGACCAAATATCCAAGTAAATCATGTCGATCACTTGCCCATAAAACCAAGACATCGGCGCATTGTATGGGGCGTTGTCCAGAAAAACGGCATAGAACACACTGTCGATCACATTGCCAAGGGCACCCCCAAGTATCAGTGCCCAGCCCCACAAGAGCAACGTAGGTATCCGTTCTGCCCGCACCAGCTGACTCATGTGCCACCCTATGACACCTGTAGCAACGATGCGTCCTAAGGTGAGGATCAGTTTGCCGTACTTAAAACCCAGCTGAATGCCAAAAGCCATACCTGGGTTGAGCGTGTAATGAATCTTGAGCCAATTGCCAATCAGCTTAATAGATCCAAGATAGCCCATTTCCATGTTGAAGTGCACCCAAAGCTTAGAAAGCTGGTCAAGAAGAATGACAATCAGGGCAATCAAATAATATTCCCACAAGTTTTTCATCGTTGGACTTCAAATATACGATGCTTTGAACGATAATAGTGGTGCAATGCTCACAATAAGCGTCTGCCGAGCACCCCCCAAAGCAGGTCTTAGAACAAAAGCTTAACAGGGACTAGCCTATCCAGGAAATTTACCAAGTGCACTCAGTTGTGCTACCACATAGTCTATTTCTTCGACTGTATTGTATTTACTAAAAGAGAAACGTACCGTACCCCGCTGTTGGTCAGCACCTAAAGCTTCTAACACATGAGAGCCTACCTGGCTACCACTAGCACAGGCGCTACCTACCGAAGCCGAAATTTTCTGAATGTCCAGGTTAAAAACGAGCATGTCATGACTATCGGAGGGGGGCAAACTAACGCTCAAGATAGTAGGCAAGCTAGCTTCAGTATCGGCACTAGTCCCGTTAAAGGTAACACCAGGAATACAGGCTTGAAGGCGCTGGATCATGCAGTCTTTAAGGCTTTGTATGTATTGGCCATCTTTGGTCATATCTCGATGGGCTATTTCGAGGGCCTTACCAAGCCCCACAATACCCGGCACATTCTCTGTACCTCCCCGCATGTTTCGCTCTTGAGCCCCCCCATGGATGAGCGGGGCAACCTGGACGCCTCCACGGATATAAATAAGGCCTACTCCTTTAGGACCATGAAACTTGTGGGCCGAACCTACCGCCAGGTGCACGGGCAAGTCTTGCAGGTCTAAGGCACAGTGGCCCATGGTCTGCACCGCATCAGTGTGGAAGATTGCTCCATAACTTTGACAAAGCGTTCCAATCCGCCTGATGTCATTGTAATTTCCTATCTCGTTGTTCGCATGCATCAAGCTTACCAACGCACCTGGATACGTTTTTAACAAGTGCTCCAAATGATCATAATGGAGACCACCCTGTCGGTCTAGCTGCACCCAGTGTACCTGTGTATGACCTGTCTGAGCCATCCTAGCCAGCGGCTGAAGGACTGCCTGATGCTCTATAGGCGAAGTGATCACATGACCTAGGCCCAAAGCTAGCACGCTGCCAAAGAGTGCCATATTGTTACCTTCGGTCCCACCTGAGGTGAAGAATATCTCTGCTGGAGATGCGTTGAGGAGTGTAGCTACTTGTTTGCGGACTTTTTCTACAGCTACCTTGGCAATTCTTCCGTGGCCATGGATCGAAGAGGGACTTCCACATACCGCGCTCATGTAAGGCAACATAGTTTCTAGCACTTCTGGGTCCAGGGGCGTAGTGGCTGCATTGTCTAGGTATACGGTCATGATGGGTGCGTAGGAATGCCGATAAAAGCAAGGAAAGATACAGGTAATTTGATAAGGCCTATGGGCTACAACCACTACAAAGCATGGTACGCCTCATAATCTAAACAGAACTCCAATAATAGTGGATAAATAAAATACTTACCCGACAAGTACCATAGAACGCTTCATGAGCGCTATCAGCTGTTCCACCATCTGGTGGGCGCGGTCTTCAGTCGCTGCTTCGGCGTAGAGACGAACAATCGGCTCAGTATTGGATCTTCTAAGATGGATCCATGCTTTCTCAAATATGATTTTAATGCCATCTTCTGTGTTTATAGGATACGCTTGGTATTGTCTTCTTATCGTATCTAAAAGCGTGGCCCAGTCAGTACCAGGAGTCAAGGCTACCTTCTTCTTGAGAAGCACATAATCAGGGAAGCGAGCCCGTAATTCAGACGCTGTTTTACCGGCACGCGCTAGGTAAGATAAAATAAGCGCAATACCCACCAGTGCGTCACGGCTATAATGCAGTGCAGGGTAGATAATACCGCCATTACCTTCTCCACCAATCACCGCTTTTGTCGCTTTCATTTTAGCGACTACGTACTGTTCTCCCACGGGGGTATTGAAGTGGTGTGCCCCGTGCTTCACGGTAATGTCTTGTAGTGCTTGCGACGAAGATAGATTGGAGACCGTATTCCCAGGCATATGACGCAATACATAGTCAGCCACGGCTACCAAAGTATATTCTTCGCCCCAGGACATACCGTTTTCATCAAAAACAACAAGTCGGTCTACATCAGGATCTACCGCCACCCCTAAGTCATATGTACCGGTCCGAACAACATGCGTCAATGCTGTAAGATGGGCAGGCAGTGGCTCTGGGTTGTGTGGGAATTGGCCACTGGGCTGACAATACAACGCCGTAATGTGTTCGACCCCCAAGGCCCGAAGCAGCTGAGGAACAGCAATACCTCCTGTGGAATTAACAGCATCCACAGCAATGCTGAACTTGCTATGACGAATAGCAGGGACGTCCACGAGGGGCAGTGCTAGAATACGTTCAATATGCTGGGCTATGGCGGACTCGTGGGTAGTATACTGCCCTAGCTCCGCCACAGAAGCAAAGGAGCGATCGTGTTGTACGTCTTCTGCAAATACCTCAGACGCAGCCATAGCATCAATCAACACGCCCTCTTTGTTAAATAACTTCAAGGCATTCCACTCCGCAGGATTGTGGCTGGCTGTGATGGCGATACCGCCGCTGGCTTGTTCGTGCAATACAGCCATAGATATAGTAGGCGTCGTAGAGAGGCCTAAGTCAATCACATCAATACCTAAGCTTTGCAAAGTAGTGCTTACCAAACGGCTGATAAGGAGACCAGAAGGGCGTGCATCGCGTCCTATGACAACAACTTTGTGGTCAGACTGCTTGAGGAGCCATCCTCCAAATGCGGCAGTCATAGTTACCACATCGATAGGAGTCAGGGCATCCCCTACCTTACCACCTATCGTACCCCGAACACCCGATATAGATTTGATGAGCGCCATAATGTCGTTGGGAGATTAAACTATTAAGCTAATGGTACACTAAGCTGAGTTAGCCCTGGCGTGGCACTTTGGCCCACAGGAAAACCTCACAAAGATAGTAAGCAGCCGAGAAGCGACCGTAGTGGCTTGTATACCTTGATAGCATAGGGTAATTTTGAACATATTTCTGATTCTATCTCACCATTCTGTCATGCAAAATAAAAGACTCATTGTTTTTCTTACGGTCATCATCTCACTGCTATGCTTCTATTACCTTTCCTTTACGTATATAGCTGCTAAGGTCCAAAGCGAAGCGACACTCCATGCCACCAATGAAAGTGGGCATATCGATTTCGAAAAAAAGCAAGCGTATCTAGACTCCGTTTGGAAACAGCCTGTATATCGTCTTCTAGGCTTTAAATACACCTATGAAGAAGTCAAAGAAAGAGAACTAGGCCAAGGTCTGGATTTACAGGGTGGCATGCACGTGACGTTAGAGGTGTCTCCGGTAGCACTCATCAAGGGACTCGCAGGAGGTAGCCAAGACAAAGCCTTTTTGGCGGCATTGCAACAAGCAGCACAAGCGCATCCACTACAGCCCCAAGCGTCTTTTACTACCCTCTTTCACCAGGCCTATCAAGCACAGACCCCTACAGGAAAACTCAGCGATATCTTTGCCACAGCAGCCAACCGCTCACGCCTCAGCTACGAGTCAACAGACAAAGAGGTGCTGCGCATCATCGACCAAGAGATAGATAAAGCCATTGATCGTTCTTTTGAGATTATCAGAACACGTATTGATCGTTTTGGTACTACACAGCCTAATATCCAGCGCCTCCATAATACAGGCAGGATCCAAATAGAGCTACCTGGCGTCAACAACCCAGAGAGGGTAAAAAAGCTACTACAAGGAGTCGCCCAACTGCAGTTTTGGGAAGTATATGAAATGGCAGAGCTGAGCGAGGCTTTACAGTCTATCGAAGAGATGCTCGTAGCAGAACAAAAAACGGCCTCACCGATGCCCCCCACAAGCGCACTAGCACCCCAAGACAACAAGCCATCGGAGCACAAAGAAGAGTTATCGCCAGCAGGTACTTCAGCTACATCGCCGCTCCTGGGGTTGCTAAAAGCAACATATGGGTTGGTCTACGCAGTAGATGATGTGGCGGTTATCAACGGCATTCTTACCCGAGGTGATGTGAAGGCTCTTTTGCCAGGAGATTTGCGGTGGCTTTGGGATGTGAAGCCCCATACACTCCAAGACGGCACCGAAGTCGCAGCACTCTATCCCATCAGACAACGTCGCGGTGGCCAAGCTGCCCTAGAGGGTGATGTTATCACGGACGCACGCCAAGTATTTGATGACCGTGGTCAACCTGCTGTGAGTATGAAGATGAGCAACAGCGGGGCTAGAGCTTGGAAGAGGGTAACAGCCAATAATATCGGGCGACGTATTGCTATTACGTTAGATGATCATGTGTATTCAGCACCAGTGGTCAACACAGAGATTCCTGGCGGAAATTCTCAAATAACAGGCAATTTCACCATAGAAGAAGCCAAAGACTTGGCCAATATACTCAATGCTGGTTCTTTGCCTGCCCCCGTCAAGATTGTAGAAGAAGCCATTATAGGGCCTACCTTGGGTAAAAAAGCGCAAATAGAAGGAATCTCTTCCATGCTCTTGGGGCTAGGGCTCATCGTTCTATTCATGCTTCTCTACTACGCCCAAGGAGGACTGATTGCTAATATGGCACTGTTCTTCAATATGTTGTTCATACTGGGTATACTAGCACAGCTGAATGCCGTTCTGACGCTACCCGGTATTGCCGGTATTGTGCTCACCATAGGTATGTCTATCGATGCTAATGTGCTGATATTTGAGCGGATCAGAGAAGAACTCAAGAGGGGTGCATCGATGAAAGTAGCTATCGACCGTGGCTATCAAAAAGCCTACAGCTCCATCATAGATTCGAACATCACGACGTTCCTGACTGGTGCTATTCTGTATGCATTAGGCCAAGGCCCCATCCGGGGATTTGCCACAACCTTGATGATCGGCATCGTGTGCTCATTTTTCTCGGCAGTATTTATCACACGGGTAGTGATGGATTGGTGGGTTAGCCGTGGTCATGGAAGAAGTTTGACATTTTCTTTTTCCTACAGCAAAAATCTGTTGAACAATCTCCGCATCAATTTCCTAAAAATACGTAAATGGTCCTATGCAGTCTCACTAGCCTTCATCGGCGCAGGATTCTTGATCATGGTCCAACAAGGAGGACTGAATCTGGGCGTCGACTTTACAGGAGGCCGGTCTTATGTGGTATCCTTTGGGCAGCCCATGGAGCCTTCTGTACTAAAAACACAACTGGCCAAGTACTTGGGCGAACAAGGAACAGAAGTGAAAACTTATGGATCCAATCGTGTGCTAAAAGTGACGACAAGCTATCTCATACAAAACGAGACCGATGAGAGCGATGTAGCGGTAAGAAACGCACTCCTCCAGGGCATACAGCACCTCACAGGATTTACCTACATCACCGACGCAGTAGCCCCGCAAGCATCTGATACATTTACAATTGTCAGCACCTCCAAAGTAGGCGCCACGATTGCGCATGACATACAAGCTGCTGCCCAGCAATCTGTCTTTTTCTCTTTGGTCATGATCTTCCTATACATTCTGGTGCGCTTCCGTAGATGGCAATTTGGCCTAGCAGCTGTGATTGCCTTGCTGCACGACACGCTAGTGATATTTGCTGCTTTTGCCATGGCCAGACTTTGGGGATATAGTTATGAAGTAGATCAGGTATTTATCGCGGCTATCCTGACCGTCATTGGCTACTCTATCAATGACACGGTAGTTGTGTTTGATCGAATTAGAGAACGAATGGGTATACATACCAACAAGACCCTTCGGGAAGTAGCCAATCTTTCCATCAATGAAACCATGAGTCGTACCCTGATTACTTCCTTGACCACACTCCTCGCGGTAGTGATTCTGTTTCTATTGGGTGGAGAAGTGTTGCGAGGATTCTCCTTTGCCATGCTAGTAGGCATCATATTTGGGACCTATTCTTCTGTTTTTATTGCTACACCGCTAGCGGTAGATCTTGCGAATATAGCACAGCGCAGTAGCCGATCTGCAGCCAAAAGACGTCGTATAAAAAGAAGGGGGGCATGAAACACAGCGCAGTTTATTGTAGAATTTAGTCGCGCTTTGCCGACCAAACACAGGGCGCAGTAGCTATATCAGGTATAAAACTCAGTAAATGTTACTTCTGACACACCACAAGGCAAAAGCAGTCACCATGTCGTATGGCAATAGTTTTTTGTTAGGGATCACCTTTATGGCAGTTGTCTCAGCATGCAATCAAAATACTGCCCCAAAAAAAAGCATAACGCATCACAATAGCAAGGTCCACAAACCGAACGCAACGCCCTCTACACCAGAAAAAACGACGACCCAGAAAGAACGCCCCCCCAAAAAGTGAGACAAGTCCCGGCACCAGCTAGGACGCAACCCGTGAAATCACCAAAACGCCGTAGCCATCCACAAGATGATAAAACCCCAAAACGCAGTAACGTAAAGGGAAGGAGGCAGCGATATGTACCAGCACAGACGCTAGAGGAAGCTACAAATGAGTGGGATGCTCAACACGAGCCGGATAATGCCTCAATACAAGCACCTCCCGATATACGCATAGAACCGCCAGAAGTATCAGGAATATTAGACAAAGCACCTGCCGATGATGTCTCTTTATCTTCCTTGGGTGGTATTGCGCCAAGCATAATACAGCAGGAAAAAGATATCGAAGCGTCGATGGCTAATGAACTATTAGAGTTCCGAGAAAAAGCCAAAGAGATCAGTGATCACCATTCGCAGAATGCCTCGACCGAAGAATCAGTGTTAGCAGAGACGCAGCAAGATAAAGGTGGTAATGTAGAGGAACCGCTGAGACACGATAGCGATATACAACTACCACCAGATGATGCTACAGCACGGCAAGCTCACGCAGATAGTCTGGAGGACGAAATAGCAGCATTAGGGCAAAGACTGAGTGAACTCAGGATAAAATAAAAATAGCTGACGATAGGTAGCAACAACGCGGGGTAAGGAAAATCGGCCTATAACAAGGAATCGGGTTCGCTCAATACGCTTGTGCAAAAACTACCCGGCGCCTAGATGGCTTACCGGTATAGATGCAACAACCCTCCTCCTGAGGAGCGTCTAGCGGAATACAACGAATCGTCGCTTTGGTTTCTGCTTGGATCTTTTTCTCTGTCTCAGTTGTTCCATCCCAGTGCGCCAGCACAAAGCCTCCCTTTTTCGCCATGGTCTCTTTAAACGCTGCATACGTGTCTACTGAAGTAGTATAAGATTGCCTGAAATCAAGAGCACGCTGGTAGAGCGCGTCCTGGATAGCTACGAGTAGCTGTTGGACCACTGCTACAGCATTGTCTACACGGACGATGATTTTTTCTTTGGTGTCTCTTCTAGCGAGTTCTACTGTCTTATTCGCTAGGTCTTGGGGACCTATGGCCATACGCAAGGGTACACCCTTGAGCTCGTACTCGGCAAACTTACGCCCTGGTTTGTAGGCATCGCGGTCGTCTAGCTTGACAGCCACAGCTTGTGCGGTAAGCACTTCCTGGAGGAGGGCTGCTTGTTTCAGAACAAGCACTCGCTCTGCCTCGCTTCTATAGATAGGGATGATGACTAACTGTATAGGCGCTAACTTAGGCGGTAATACCAGGCCCTCATCATCAGAATGGGTCATAATCAAAGCACCAATCAGGCGGGTAGTCACCCCCCACGAAGTGCCCCATACATGGTCTAGTTGACCCGCTTGGTTGGCGAAAGTGACCCCAAACGCCTTAGAAAAATTTTGTCCCAAAAAATGAGAAGTACCTGCTTGCAAAGCCTTGCCATCTTGCATCAGCGCTTCGATAGTATACGTTGCCTCTGCTCCGGCAAATCGTTCATGGTCGGTCTTAGTGCCTTTGAGTAAAGGCATCGCCATGTAGTTGCGGGCAAAGTCCTCATAGACATGGAGCATCTGGAGGGTCTCTTGCTCAGCTTCTTCGCGCGTAGCATGAGCGGTATGCCCCTCCTGCCATAACACCTCAGCAGTACGAAGAAACAGGCGAGGGCGCATCTCCCAACGTACCATGTTGCTCCACTGATTGATCAGCAAAGGCAAGTCTCTATACGACCTAATCCAGTTTTTGTAAGTATGCCAAATGATGGTCTCTGACGTAGGGCGGATGATCAACGCTTCATCAAGCTGTGCCTCGGGATCAGCTTCTACACCGGCCCCACTACTCGCCTTTTTTAAGCGATAATGGGTCACTACAGCGCACTCCTTGGCGAAACCTTCTATGTGTTCTGCCTCTTTGCTCAGGTAGGACTGGGGAATCAACAAAGGAAAATAAGCGTTGGCATGTCCCGTAGCCTTAAAGGCTTGGTCCAAGATGGTCTTCATCTTTTCCCAGATAGCAAAGCCATAAGGCTTGATGATCATACAACCCCGCACAAGAGAGTTTTCAGCTAGATCTGCCTTCTTGACCAACGTGTTGTACCAAGCTGAGAAATCTTCGGTTCTTTGGGGTAGTTTGGGGGTCATGGAGAAAAGTTGTGTTTTGCCTATGCGTAAGGTATTGGTGTTGAAAAGTCGGATATATTCACTTAAAGATATAACAGAGGTGATCATGTAAATCTAGGGAAGTTCCATGTACCATCTATGATGCGTTTGCCGAGCATGCGCCTTTTGTTTTCTTGGACTCCGACAAGTGCCGCACCTATCTCTGACACGATCATGACCCAGTAAACAAGCATACACAAGATAGTTTATAGTAAAAGATGGCTGCAAAAAGCATTGGTATATATCTTTTTTACGTATGTTACTAGTATGATTACGAATGATTTTTGCTATATCTAATAGGTATTTTTACCATTTTAAACAATTTTGAATGGCTTACTAGCAATAATCAGTTGAGTTTAGTATCGAAACTAATGCGAGTATGATAGCAAAAAATGGGTATGCATACTGATCAACTAAAACCTTACCGATCATGAATATCATAAGAAAAATATTGATGGCGCTGGCAGCGAGTCTGGTGCTTATCGTTAGTATAGGATGGTTTCTGCCTTCTAAGCGGCATCTAGAGCGCTCTATTACCATTCATGCACCTTCTGCTGCTGTTTTCAAAGAGGTCAATAGCCTAAAAAGGTGGGAACATTGGTCTCCTTGGCTAGATGTAGATCCACATACCGTTGTCCATCATGAAGGCCCAGAGGAAGGTGTTGGATGTACCATGTCTTGGGTTAGCGAAAATCCCAAGGTGGGCAAGGGGGCTCAGCAGATTGTTGTCAGCGAACCCAACCAACACATTGCCCTCAACGTAGACTTTGTAGACTGGGATGGGACTATTGCTGCTGGTTGGAAATTTGAGGAGAAAGGAGAAAATGAAACCTTGGTCACTTGGAGCAATGACAGCGATAACCGCGGTAAACTGCTGAACAAGTATATGGATCTCATCATATATCCTGCGCTTGGCAAAAGCTATGAGCAGGGACTTGGGAACCTCAAAGCGCACGTAGAAAGTCTGCATGCACAACAGACAGTGCTAGAGGAATAGACGAAATATGCCATCTCCCAAAAATTGTTACGAACAATACCGAAAGTAGGGAAAGGTTATCCGAGTGAACAGCGTCCTCTTGCACGCTTTATTCAAGCGTCATGCAAAAGCTGCCACACTTTTTCTTTAAGTGCATCGATGCCCTGCCCTGTCACGGAAGAGATGAGGGTATGGTCTATGCCTGATGGTAAGTTGGCTACCAGCGTCTGTCTTGCCTGCTCATCTAATAGATCTATTTTAGAACATACCAGTAGTCGGGGTTTGTCCAACAGCTCAGGACTATAGGTCTGGAGTTCTTGGACAAGGTTAGTGTAGGTTTGTGGTATGTCGGGAGTATCTGCAGCGATGATCAGTAGCAACACTGTATTACGCTCGATATGTCTTAAGAAACGGACTCCTAATCCTTTGCCGGTAGCTGCTCCTTCGATGATGCCGGGAATATCTGCCATCACAAAAGATTGCTGTTTCTTGTAAGCTACGATACCCAATTGAGGTACCAGCGTAGTGAAGGGATAGGGGGCAATCTTAGGTTTGGCAGCAGAGACTACCGATAGTAAGGTAGACTTTCCCGCATTAGGCAGTCCTACCAAGCCCACATCGGCCAGTAGCTTTAGCTCTAAGGCCACCCAGCCTTCACTCCCTGGCTGCCCAGGCTGCGCATAGCGAGGCGTTTGTTGGGTGGCTGATTTGAAGTGAACATTGCCCCGCCCTCCCCTACCTCCCTGCACTAATATCTCCTGAGCACCGTCCTGGACTACCTCCAACAATATCCTACCTGTCACTGCGTCTTTAGCTACAGTGCCCAGAGGAACCGGCAAGACTGCATCGGTACCTGTAGCACCAGATCGCTTCCCTCCTGCCCCAGATTGACCCTGTGCTGCTACCACGTGCTTCTTGTAGCGCAGATGCAATAGGGTAGATAACTGCGCATTCCCTTGCAAAATGACGTGCCCACCCCGGCCACCGTCGCCGCCATCAGGCCCCCCTTTGGGCACTGACTTCTCCCTTCTAAAATGCACGGCACCTGCTCCGCCCACACCAGACCGGACATATATCTTTACATAATCAATGAAGTTAGCAGTAGACACGGTTCTCTTCATTTAGGAAAAGTACGTAGACTGAGGCAAAAGTACGTCGCCTGCTTACACTCCCCAATAAATCTTACTCACGTGAACCACTGCCTGCACGCTCATGGGGGCATTTTATAGCACCACAGCACGTATAAGACCTCCATAATACCTACTGAATTGGATCCGGGAAACTCATGCTAATCCAGCGTAATACACAAAGTTATCCACAATCGCGGCGCGTTCCCGGGGCGATTAGCCTCGGGAACCCCTACACACCCAAAGGCCCTAGTACCAGCACAACTACTCCAAGGTTCCAATATAGGCTACGCCGCGGATACTTACTACCAACACGCCAAGTCTCCAAAGATCAATGGCCAAGGAGCCAAGTCCAACCCACGCCAAGGATCCAAAAATCCAATGGCCTATAACTTCCAGCAACCAGCAACGCCGACATCACTATCAGCATAGAGGCTGCTGTGGTAGACAGGGAGACCAGAAGCCTCGAAGCCCCCAACAACGAGAGGCCATATTTCATTAACCAGCTGCGTGGCTGTACAACGCGTATAAGTCAAAGGATTAGCGCCATACAACCGCTCCCCTGTGCGCACATAATGTGCCAGTATCCCCGTCGCGGCTTCCAATGCACTGGGCAATTCGTAGCCTTGACGAGAATATTTCTGCACCATTGCCTTTTGGGCACCATATCTTTCGCCCCGGCTGCCCTCCAAGATAGTGCGCGTCAACAGCAACCAATACGACTTATCAGGAGATACGACGCCGAACTGGGCGCGTACATCCGAAGGATATAACTCGTACTGGGTCCGATGTGCGGATCCCAACGGGTACTGAATCAGGTCTTCCAACGCATCTAGCGTGAATGGCTCCCCATCTACCTCTGAGGGGATCAGCACCAGACAATGATTATCGCTCACACGGCTTGGAGTCGTTTCCCCCTCTAGCAGAAACGGGCTGATGCGGTTGAGAATCTCCTCGGTATCATCAGGAAGGGGAGGCTCGTTAGACACCTCTACCCCAAAATATTCCCGCCATGACATCGCACCAAAGGCCGCCGACGGAAGCGTAGGGGAGGATAACACAGGGGAATCAATAGGGGGATCCGAAAGGAGGAAACGCGCCGTATCCGAAATATAACCGCTCTGATCACTAACAGCAGTACGGAGATGCGATAACCAGAACTCAGAAACATCATGGTCTAGCTTCGATAGATTTCCATAGGCACTAAGAACCAACGCATGAACAAAAGCATCTGACTTACCAAGGAACGATAGAACCCTATGGGCAGACTCAGGGGCTGCAGGTACTAGCGAAGCAAAGGCGTAGCGCGCTGCTCTACGGACCGCTACTTTCTGCAAGCCAGTGGCCAAGACGTCAAAAATGGCTGGAGCCAGCTCCTCCGGGGCTGCTTTACCCGCTTCTCCTAAGGCCGCATACGCTGTCCGGCGGACAGACAATGTAACCGCAGGCGTAGTGGCTGCATCACGTAGCGGAGCGAAGCACGGGACGGGAAGCACCGGGGCCAAAGCCTTCAGCGTAGCGATGGCAGCACTATAAACTTTTTCCTTCTCATCTCCACAAACAGTACCTAGGTAGTCTAGACTGATCTGAGAAGCAGGACGAGCCGCCGCACGAAAGTCCTGAAGGCCACGCGTGAGACGGGATAATAAGTCGTTATGATTATGTCTTTTTTTGCGCACTTCAGCTATGCTACGCTTAAACAGATTTTTCAATGACGTAGACACGCTGAACTCTTCTACGAGATTCGATGTTGAGCCGTCAAGGCAATAACACTCATGCAACAGACGCAACTGAAGTAGGACATGCACTTCATACGCCCTCCAGAGCGCCATGTCCTCATCTTCAGAGTCTTCATCTCCAAACTCATCGGGGGAAGCGGGAAGAGTAGGAGCCTCTTCATTAGCTAGCTCTAGTAACGTCCTTACCCCCGATACACCTTGCGACCTGGACACAGACACAGCGCCAGCCAAGAACGACAGCATACGACCATAGCGAGCGTCATAACGATGGGCTTTAAAGAAGGATTTTGCTCCGTTGGACTCCTCTCCAGCACCTGAAAAAAGCTGCGCCGAAAGGCAGCTCCCCGCAAAGTATTCGTGGAACGTCAGGTGCGGAAACTGATACTGGCCGCCACATACTAACCGTTGCAACAGTAAAAAGCCCGTGTCTTGAAGATTCCGCATATTGGGATCCCTCAGACCGGAAGAATGCAACAAGTCCTCCACACGCTCCTCATTGATCAAAATCTCACCATCCTTAAAAGAGGCAAGGGCGATAGCTTCCAACGTAGGGAACACCACAGCACGATCTTCGGAAGTAGCGCCTAGGGCCTTCGAACGAGACTCATAACGCTTCCATATTTCCTCTGTAGCTACCCGATACAAACCCGATAGACTGCCTTGGCTTAAGGCAGTACGAACTTGTTCGCGCGGGGCGGGGGTTTGCCATAAATAACACAAAATCTGGAGGTTCACCGGTACTTGGGCAATGTCGGACATAGCACGATCGCCTCCAAGCAGACTGAGTAGCTCTGACCCTTTCGAAGTGGATAAACCAGCCACGTTATGGATATAATCTTCTACCTGAGCATCACTCAAGCCCACATGCTCTACCTCTATATCGGCCATGGCCCGCTCTTTTGACATCCGGTAGGACCGAGATAGCATCAAAAGCTTGTGGCGGCCTTGACGGGCAGCTTTGATAAGTGGTTCATGGACGTCTGAGCGCTCATCAAGGCCATCTAATATGACCAGGGTCGTCGACTTCTGAAGCTCGGCGTGTATCTCATCTAAAAGGGCCTTATATGCTTCGTTATGGGAATTGGGACAACCCGATCCCCAGCAATTATTCAAGATAGCCTGAGGAAGCGTTGCATCGGAGCCGTGGTAACGGGACCGTAGTGCCCGGACAGGGAGTAAATACAACGTATCAAAGTCAGGACCCCACTCCTCTACTGCCCACAAGTACGCTAGCTGTTTACTGAGCGTTGTCTTGCCCGTGCCGGGAGCACCGATAATCAGAACTTTGTTCGGCACGCGTGCAGGCTTACGCGGATCCCAAACTCTGCTCACAAACAAGTCATCTCTAAGAATGGGTGTCTTCGCCCACTTATGCTTGCGGCGGGCATAATGCGGATCCCAAACTCTGCTCACAAACAAGTCATCTCTAAGAATGGGTGTCTTCGC
>WTJV01000053.1:44002-49622 GCA_011524725.1 Amoebophilaceae bacterium
CCACTTATGCTTGCGGCGGGCATAATAACGCATGAACTCGTCTTCCTTATCACGATCCGATACCCCCTCGGGTTCACGAGTCTTGTCAATAAGCTGTAGCGTGCACGAAAGATCCTTGACATGGTACGAAGATGCGACTTCATCAGCTTCCTCCGCAAAAAGAGAATCAACCAACGCAAAGTCAGCATGTGTGTAGTGAGCGACCAAAGCGTACCGGTGCGCGGCTGCCGCTGGAGATATGCAACGCTTAGCAACCGAAACTGCGATGGCTTTCATCAACAGACCACCACGAAGATCAACATCCTGAGTGACGAAGCCTTTAAAAGGCTTCAAACGCCCCAGAGAGTGCGCTACACCCCCATAACTAGTCTCGCCCCGATACATGCGATCTGGAAAGTCATGCACAAAAAAATAGGCCTCATATTTTTCCATAAGCTGCTTATAACTCTCTTTGCATGTCTCGGGAGTTAGCCCACGATAAAAAATGGGAAACAAACAGGGAGGCGTTGATCCTGAACGCTGGGCCTCTGCATGGCGCTGCAAGAAATAATCTAGTTCATACATCGGCCACTTCTTGGCGATGAAGTCGGGACTCAAGATAAATAGACCTATCCGGGAATTGTCCATCGCATGAATAATGCGATCTGGGATCTGGTCTCCATACTCAATACTGTCTCTATCAAAAAAGGAGTGGATACCGCGCTCTTTGAGTGCGATATGCAACGGAGAAGCAAGGTCTTTTTTATCCTCGCCCGCATGACTGATAAATACGTCATAAGGCTGATCGGCAGCGGGAGGGCTGGTGCCTTCTTCCGGCAACGCAGGTGCCGGTGCAGATGCTTGGCCAGTGTGCAACGCAGCAGCAGGCGGTATCGCGAGGGCCTGACTGCTACCTTGATGCCGTTCCCCTGTTGTAGAGGAAGGATCAACAACAGCTTCTTCCTCACCAGCGTACACCGCCAGTGACGACCTACATCCCTGCAACAGCAGTAGGAAATACAGCAGTAGAACGGAAATACGACGAGGGTGTGGGAAATCATGGGTAGACATGGCACTAACATTTGCAATGGTTTGGCAAACTATCATAAACAGTTCTTGCAGTTGAGGCAGCGATACACCGCATTCTTCAAAATTTAAATCACCTCCGCGAAAAAAGCAAATACTAGGAGTATCCTAGCAGTCCACCTTTTCTCTAAACCAGATGAAGTATGCGCTGTTATGCTACAGTAATGCTTTTTGCTACCTGCCTAACCTTGCGCACCACACCTTCTTAATAGCTGAACTAGACTATGGTAATACGGGCTTTGACATTGGCATAGCCGATACCTGCTGGATTGTAGCGACGATACGCTCAAAGATGGCATCGATATCTCCTACGCCACATACCCGGAAGAGCTTGTTTTTCTGGTCATAGTATTGGGCTACAGGCAAGGTAGACTCGTGGTATATGCGCATTCTTGTCGCAATTTTCGCTTCGTCTTGGTCATCTACACGACCCGATACCCGGGCCCTGGATTTTATTCTCCTGACAAGTTCCTGGTCGGGTACTTCTAGGAAGATGACGGCATTGATTTGCATCTTGTAGTCTGCCAGCTTGTCTTCCAACGCCTGAGCTTGAATCGTGGTCCTGGGGAAGCCATCAAACAGAAAGCCGGCTTCACTTTTGTTTGCTGCCAATCGCTCAGCTACCATATCGATGACAAGGGCATTGGGAGCCAACTTGCCTTGGTTGATATACTGGGCTAGCTGCTGGCCAAGGGCTGTCTTTTTACTGATTTGTTCGCGCATCAGCTCACCAGGAGCAATGTGTACCAGTCGGTATCTTTGAATCAGCTTCTCACTTTGGGTACCCTTGCCAGCCCCCGGCGGACCGAATAATGCTATGTTAGTCATTGATTTATCTTGTCTATTCCTTCAATCAGTACGTGCGCCACGCCCCTATACGCCCCCATACGTCCCAAAAGGCATGATGCCGACAATCTCGTGCACCCATCAGCTTATCGTATGAGCGCCCATGTATGGTTGTAAAATGGATGGAATGCTGATACCACGGGCTGTCTGGTTATTTTCTAGTAGCGCAGCCACGATCCTAGGTAACGCAATAGCACTTCCATTTAACGTGTGGAGCAAGTGTATCGAACGGTCCTTGTCTCTGTATCGGAGTCGCATACGACGTGCTTGGTAATCCTCAAAATTACTAACAGAACTAACCTCTAGCCAACGTTGTTGGCCAGCAGCCCACACTTCTAGATCATAGGTAAATGCAGCGGTAAAGCCTAGGTCACCACCACAAAGTTGGACTACCCGATAAGGCAACTCCAGTTTTTCAATGAGCTGCCGTACATACATACACATCTCTTCTAACGCTTCGTACGACGCTTCCGGCCGTCTCAGCTGTACCAATTCCACTTTATCAAATTGATGTAGCCGGTTGAGTCCCCTCACATGACTTCCCCAAGAGCCCGCTTCTCGCCTAAAGCAGGGCGTATAGGCTACATGCTTGATGGGCAACGCACCTTGAGGTAAGATTTCGCCACGATACAGGTTGGTCAAGGGCACTTCTGCAGTTGGAATCAAATAGAAGGGTGTATCCTGCAGCTGGTACATTTGCCCTTCCTTGTCGGGTAATTGCCCCGTACCATACGCTGAAGCCTCATTGACTACAATGGGAGGCTGTATTTCTTCATAACCTGCCCGTAAGGCTTCGTCTAAAAAGAAATTAATGAGGGCCCGCTGAAGCCTAGCTCCCAGGCCTTTGTAAACGGGAAACCCTGCGCCCATCACCTTGTTGCCCAACGCAAAATCTACAAGATTGTATCGTTGCGCCAACTCCCAGTGAGGTAGCAGCGCTGTATCTTGGGTAGTCACTCCACCACTCTGATGAACGACGATATTATCTGCTGCATTCTTTCCTTCAGGAACTTTCGCACTGGGCAGGTTAGGTAGTGCGTACAAAGCATCTTTGAGTGCTTCCTCATGCGTCTGGAGTTGCTGTGTCAACGTCTTGACAGATAATTTTAGCGTAGCTGTTTGCGCTTTGGCAATAGTAGCTTCTTCTGTTTTGCCTTGCTGTATTAGCTGACCTATCTTTTGGGTATGTTGGTTCAACTGGCCTGCAGACTGGTCCAAGGACAACTGTGTGCTCTTTCGTTGCTGGTCTATAATCAATATTTTCTCTATAACCTGGCTAGCATTACTGAATTGCTTCTTTTCTAGACCTCGAATGACAAGATCTTTGTTAGCACGGATGTAGCGAATATCAAGCATAGTACATAACGTGGGGTATTGTGCCAATAGCTACCCTAGTGGAGTAAATTCCTTAAAATTGGGTCAACAGCCACAAAGTACGCTTGTTTTATGCAAATGGCTTAGCAAACATTAAAACAAAATTACTTTTGTTCTCTAAAATGAGGTATGAAACTTGACAATGACACATCATTCACCTATCATTGTGCCATCTAGAAAAAAGAAGAGATAGCTCTCTTCTTCATATCACCACTCCCTCAGTATTTCTGACAGTAACGCTATTGAAAATTATTGCTGCATCCAGATGACTAACCACTTGAGTGGTATACGTTGATTATTTTCCTCACGCAATTACACACAAAGAACCCATGTATAACATTGAAGAACTGAATATTTTACTTCTTTCAGAGCTGAAAGGAATCGCGAAAACTTTGAAAATCAGTAATCATAGCCAGCTGCCCAAGCAGGAACTGATCTATAAGATACTGGACCAACAAGCCATTACGCCCAAGGAAGCTCTGCCCCAGAAAAAGGTAGAACTACCCAAAAACACCGAGCAGAAGACGCCTACCCCATCCCCCACAAGCAGTGTCTCGAAGGGACAACCAGCAAATGGCACGCCAAGCAATACGGTAGGCAACGAGCCTACTCAAAGGGTTGTTTCTGAGAGCAATAGTCATGGAAAGTCAAGGGAGCCTAAGAAAGAAATCAAGAAAACCCAAAAAGAAGGGGGACAAGACAAGATCCTAAATAGCATTATTGACGGAGAAGGGGTGTTAGAGACCATGCAAGACGGGTACGGTTTCCTACGCTCCTCCGATTACAACTACTTGACCAGTCCGGACGACACCTATGTCTCTCCCTCACAGATAAAACTCTTTGGCTTGAAGACTGGGGACACAGTACAGGGGCAAATAAGACCCCCCAAAGAAGGAGAGAAATATTTCGCTTTGCTCAAGGTAACTTCCGTGAATGGCAGGACTACCGACGAGATCAGAGATAGAATCTCGTTTGAGCACTTAACTCCCCTATTTCCTGAGGAAAAGCTGGCGCTTACCAATGGACCATCTCAGTATTCCACAAGAATTTTAAGCCTCTTTTCACCTATCGGAAAAGGGCAACGGGGTATGCTGGTGGCTCCCCCCAAAACCGGGAAAACGGTACTCCTCAAAGAGATTGCCAATGCGATTGCCAAAAACCACCCAGAGGTATACCTCATCATCTTGCTCATTGGAGAAAGGCCCGAAGAAGTCACCGACATGGCGCGCAGCGTGAAGGCAGAAGTAGTTGCCTCTACCTTCGACGAGCAGCCAGAACGCCACACCAAAGTGGCCAACATAGTCCTCGAGAAAGCGAAGCGCATGGTAGAGTGTGGCCATGATGTCGTCATTCTTTTGGACTCAATTACACGCCTAGCCAGGGCTTATAATACCGCCATGCCTTCTTCAGGAAAGATATTATCAGGTGGGGTGGATGCCAATGCCCTACACAAGCCCAAAAGATTCTTCGGGGCAGCGCGTAATGTAGAGAATGGCGGCTCTTTGACGATTTTGGCTACCGCACTTATTGAAACAGGATCCAAGATGGATGAAGTGATCTTTGAGGAATTTAAAGGCACCGGCAATATGGAGCTACAACTAGACCGTAAATTAGCTAACCGCCGTATCTATCCTGCTATTGACATTCCGGCTTCGGGTACACGCCGTGAAGATTTATTGCTCACGAAAGAAGTATTGTCACGCGTATGGATCTTGCGTAAGTTTATGGCAGATATGACCCCCAATGAAGCAATGGACTTATTACTCGAAAGAATGAAAGACACTCGTAACAATGAAGAGTTCTTAATGTCCATGAATGAGTAAGCGCATAGGGGAGCGCTACTTTGCGGGTTGGTTGTCTATGACTGGTTTGCCATTATTTTTAGAGCATGCAGCAAGAGGAAATGTATACGGCTAAGCGCATGCCTCAAGGCCTCTGCTTGTATATAAGAATCGTCATAGAATCTACCGGGCTTGATTGAGTGAAGAGAAGCCCGTGAAGCTACAGGAATAAGTTAAATATTAGTCTCTATGACTAATAATTTTTCCTCCTTGGTATTGCTAATTTTAGATAGATAATCTATTAAAGAGCAGATTCAGCAAGTATTCTATCATGGCTAAAGACTTTGAGTAGAACTTGCTTCTGCGATGAAAACGAGCCAAATAGTGACGTACCAAGCCGTTCATATGCTCTACCGTATAAGTTGCTGCCTTACTCCGAACATGGTGCGCTTTGTATAATATACTTTCATAGGCAGCCCAATAGTCGGTATAATAGCTTTTTATTTTAAAGTCTGCTAAAGCTTTGTAAAGGCGATCGCCTGTTTCCGCACTAC